>NZ_JBFRSX010000022.1:0-180529 GCF_041473835.1 Vibrio sp. 10N.222.55.A1
AGATGCGAGATGCGAGATGTGATATTGATATGGCCCCTAAAAAGTAGACACAGGGGTTGTCCCGTATTTAATCAACACGGGACAGATAAAGTAGGGAGAGATTAACGCTTTAAGTCGATGTAAATCTGCTCTACCTTGGTACGTGCCCAATCTGTTTTACGCAAAAATTTTAAGCTCGATTTAATGCTTGGGTCTTTTTTAAAGCAGTTGATGTTCACCATGTAACTCAACTCTTCCCAACCGTAATGTTCAACCAATTCAGTCAGTAGCTTCTGTAGCGTGATACCGTGAAGTGGATTATTGTCTTGTGTCATGAGATGTTCTCGCCATTTATTTGAGCTAAGTATACCAGTTTCGCTTTATGAATTATCCGACCATTTGAGTTCGTAATCGGTGTGGATAATCGAAAGCTCTTCTCTACCTGTATCACCAAATAATTTAACCTGAGCCTGCATCCATTCTTCGAAACGTTTTATCTTCTCTCGATGAAAGTAACCCGGAGGCGCGCACAAAAAATAATTGTATTTAGGCTTCAGCGCGATGTTTCCGATCCGCACCAATTTCTTTTCTTGTAAGTAGCGGTATACCAAGCTGTGTTTAACAAGCGCGACACCTTGAACGGATAGCGCACCTTCTAGCACAAAATGAGAGCCATCAAATTGCAATGATGTGCGGCCAGCTTTTACCCCTGCGACTTGTAACCAGAGATTCCAATCCATATCAGGCCAACGGTCTTCAATAAGTTCCGCTTTATGCAGATCGTCGATGTCATAGATACCGTGTTTCTCTTGATAGATAGGGTGGCAAACCGGGTAAATGACCTCGTCCATCAACCAGCGTGATTCGATGTTTGGGTAGTCTCCATGACCATATCGAACACAGATATCGACATTAGAATCTTCAAATGTGACTAGCTTATTAGTCGGCTCAATTAACATGGATAGATCAGGGTGGCGATCGCGAAAGTCGCCTATTCTCGGTACGAGCCAATGCTGAGCAAAGGAAGGCACGGTAGAGATCGACAGCTGAGTGGGGTTTGGATCTTGGTTGATGCGTCTCACCCCATCTTGAATATGAGCAAAGCCTTTCTTCACTTGCTGGTACAGTACTTCACCTTCATGAGTGAGTACTATTTTTCGGTGCTGACGAATAAACAAGTCTGCACCTAACCACTCTTCAAGTTGGCGAATTTGTTGGCTGACGGCAGCTGCCGTGACAAATAGCTTTTGTGCGGCGAGCTTAAAACTGCCAGTTTCAGCCGCCGTGTAAAAGTAATAGATCCCTTGGAATGGTGGGGTTCGTTCTCTCACATTAGTTTTCCTTAACTGAATGCCAGTATCTATCGTTTGTCGATGTTGCTCTGTTGGTCGATTATTGACCATGACAAAGCAAAAGATCAACAGGAGAAAGGCTATGAATACGATCACAGCAACAGCAAATACCAACCATTCATTTTTATCATCATTATCAATTAAGAAATTCTATTCTAAATTAGGCATGTACTTTCAAAATCGTAGAACCAGAAAGCAGCTGTCTGAGCTACCAGAGTATTTGTTGAGAGATGTAGGGATTACACAGGAACAAGTTGATAAGGAACTGAAAAAATCGTTTTGGGAGTGAGTGGGAGTGTTAGGGGAGGGACTGGCTAATCTAAGGTTGAGCGTACTTTGCTGCCAAAAAAGGAGCCATATGGCTCCCTCTCGATTTTAATTATTCTTCCCAAACCACCAATTTATCTTTCGGCCAGTTATGACCAACTTCATGGTATTTCTGCTCAAGGATATGTCGCTTGATTTTGAGAGTCGGGGTTAACACGCCATTCTCAATGCTCCATGGTTCCTTAATCATCAATACACCTTTGATCTTCTCGTGTGAACCAAGCTGCTCGTTCATTTTCTCGATAACGCGCTTTGTCGTTTTCTCATAGCGAGCTCGATCGAAATTAGGGAAGTCATGCGGTACCACAAGTAGGATTGGACCAGGTAGGCCAAGACCTATCAAACACATCATTTCTACGCGGCTGTACTCAAACAGTTTGTTTTCGATTGGTACAGGGGCAACAAACTTACCTTTAGCGGTTTTAAAGGTATCTTTCTTACGCCCACGAATCGTTAGGTAACCTTCACTATCGATATCACCGATATCACCGGTATGAAGCCAACCATCCGAGTTAAAAGACTCTTGGGTTGCAATATCATTCTTGTAGTAACCAGAGAATAAGCCTTTGCCTCGAACTAGAATCTCTTCATCTTCAGCTATTTTGAGTTCGATCCCTGGACCTGCATTACCAACCGTACCAATTTTATCGGCTCTGAATGGGTAGTTGAGCGTGCTGTAGGCGAAAGACTCTGTCATGCCCCATGCCTCGGTAATGTGCAGGCCAACACTCTCATACCATGCGAGTAGAGCGGGTGATACAGGTGCAGAACCACATCCAAGAACGCGAGCTTGGTCTAACCCTAAGCCATCAGCAAGTTTCTTCTTAATGATGTTGTTGATAAACGGAATCTTCAGTAAGAAGTTCAGTTTCTTCTGTGGCAATTTGTCTTGGATTCGCTGCTGGAACAGAGTCCATAAGCGAGGAACTGAGATAAACAGTGTAGGGCGATGCATTTTCACATCATCAATAAAGGTGTCTAAAGATTCAGGGAAAGCCGTAACCACGCCCCCCATCACGGAAGAACCAAAGGTGTAAACGCGTTCTGTAATATGAGCAAGTGGTAAGTAAGAAAACAGGCGATCGCCAGGTTGGATTCCAATATGATCAATCAACCTTTGAACAGACCAAGTAAACGCGCCGTAGGTGAGCATTGCGCCTTTTGGTAGCCCTGATGTACCCGATGTATAAACAAGTGACATCAGCTTATCGTCGTGATGCTGAGGGCGTTTGGTTGATGGTTCATGTGTATCAATGAGCTGTTCGAAAGTGTGTTGGCACTTCGCTGCGCTGTCGTATGGCAGTGAAATACTCACCAAGCTCGGATTGTCATCAAGTACTTTTTGAGTGGCTTTAGGATCGTCAAGCTTACCTGCAATCACAATTTTACATTCACTGTGTTCAATACAGTATTGAATGGTATCTGCACCCGCTGTAGGAAAGATTGGGACGCTGACAAAATCTCCTAACATCATGGCAAGATCGCAGATGAACCATTCTGCACAGTTTTTCGATACGAGAGCGACTCGATCGCCAGGTTGGGCTCCGAGTCCTTCTAATGCTGACGCTAATTTCAGTGCTTTGTCGGCTACTTCTTTATAAGTAAATTCGACAAATTGGCGGTTAATAATCTGTTTCAAATAGACTTCATCTGGGCGTTCTTCTGCCCATTTTAAAATCATGTCATTGGGTGTAGGGAGAGCTGTTGCTTGTTCTTGGCTAAACTCGTTAGGCTGAATCATTGTCTAACTCCATGTTTTTCGCTAAGTTATTTTTGGTTGTTTTTGTTAAAATCATGTTAAATGTACCATGATTTTTTCTTTTAGGGAGTAAAATTAGCGTTTTCTGTTATCTGTGCAGGCACGTCTGTAGCTTGCAGGGGTTACCCCCGTCCTTTTCTTAAAAATTCTTGAAAAATACGACACATCCTTGTAGCCACATTGATAAGAAATTACAGCTATTTTTGATTCGGTATCCGCCTCAATCAACTTTTTGGCTAACAGTATTCGTTTATCGCACACAAAGTCTCTAAAGCTTACTCCAAAGTGTAGATGAAACTTTTTAGAAAAATAGGTTGCTGAACAGTGACATTTTTCAGCTATGTCCGTTTCTCTTATTTCCTTGTTAATGTTATCCATAACAAAATTAACAACTTCAGAAGTAAACTGCTTGGTCGGCTCCTGGTTGTTGCTATTCATGTCTCTATCGAGGTCGAAGTGTGCTTCAAAGATATGCTGTGTTTTACTCTTTAATTCTTCGAAGGCACTGGTCAGATGATTGTTACTCGTTTCTATAATGAAAAATATATTCTTATGATTTCGAATGATATTAGGTATCTCAAATGGAGAAATTAAAACTATCCGCTTGTTTAGGTTTTTACAAATAGATAATGCCATGGTAAGTAATTGAATTTCACTTTCTCTATTTAAAATGAAAAATACAATTCTTACATCTAAGTTACTGATAACTGATATATCTTGTTGAAAATTTTCCACAGGGAAGTAGCGACTAATTTTATTTATAATAATTGAATTAAACTCGCTATCTATATCTGATAGCAGTGGTGTTATTAATTTCATTTCTACTAAACCTGTATCATATATAAAGGGCCAGATGTGAAAATTTAGAAATAAGGGAGTTATTACAGAGATTAGAAGTACAACAAAAAAGTGCAAGTAAATGGCAAAAAAATCCTAACCGAATGTGTGACTCACCTCTAGATTTACTTTACAGGTAAACGAAGCCTGTTATGAAAATCAAGGAGAGGTTGTCATGGGTAAGTTTTTGAATAATTGCAAAGAATTCATGAAAGATGAAGAAGGGTTGACTGTAATCGAGTATGTAATCGGTGCAGCATTATTGGTTTTAGGCTTAACAACTGTATTTTCAGGCCTAGGAAATACACTGGCAACTAAACTAAACACTATTGTTGCCAATGTTGGTAACACTTCGGGTGGTTAATACTATCATGGATAAGAAAAGAGCAAGACAGCAAAAAGGGCTTACTACGGTCGAATACGTGATTGGTGCTGCTTCACTTGTTCTTGCTGTTGGATTCATTTTTTCTGGAATGGCAACAGCCTTACTTAGTAAGTTCCAGAGTATTATATCGAGTGTATAAATAGAAAATATGATTAATGAGCCTTCTGCTTTTTGGGCATTGCTAATTGCAGTTTCGGTATACGATGTTGAGAAACATCGTATACCAAACAAAATATTGATATTGTTTTTGTTTGTGTACTTTTTATCAATGTTTAACCGCAATTACACCTTTGATGTTTTTTTAATGTCCTTCGTTGGATTCGTGGTTTTTTTTTGTTTTGGATTACTCTTGTATTTTTTAAGAGCTATGTCTGCAGGAGATGTGAAGCTATTAGGTATTGTAGGGATGTATCTTGGGTGGGGACAATTACTTGATGCATCGTACTTTATCTTACTTTCTGCTGGAGTGATCGGGACTTTCTACTTGCTATATAACTTTTCCAACACGAACAGTCTTAGTATCAAAGGCTATTTTGAAAATAAGCTAATTGTGCTTGGTGGAGTAGCACCAGTATCAAATGAAAGTACTAGTTTGCACGCTAGGTATTCAAATAAGGTGACAATGCCTTTTGCACCCTCTGTTGTTATGGGATTAGCGATGTATAGCTACTTTACTTAAACCTGTTGTTGGTTAGCTTTGTGGAGAGGAATAATATATGGATATTATAGGGCATACTGCTCCAACAACTTTGAAGCCTCAAATTTCAGCCCCGGCCGTTCCTACATCTATTGATATGTTGGGTGTTCCTGAAGTCGTTATTGAAAACCTCGTACTCAAGCATTTGTCTGCTTACCCTAAGTCGGATGTGTTAGAACTCTCTAATTATATGTGTGTTGTCACCCATATTGTGGAAAGTGCTCTGGCCGTTTTAAGGAAAAAGTCGTTAATTGAGGTATTTCAGCCTACCTCTGATATTTCTCTATCATCAGTATCCCATAGTCATGTCCGTTACTCCCTTTCTGAGAAAGGGCTGGAAGAAGCTGATCTTGCCTTTAAACGTGATGCTTATTTAGGTCCCGCACCAGTTTCACTTACCCAATATAGTGATGTGGTAAAGCAGCAAGACCTGAGAGCAGAGCTAGTGACTCGGCCACATGTCGAAGCAGCACTGAATGATGTATATGGTGTCGACAAAATGATTTCAGTACTAGGGCCAGCAATCAATTCTGGACGTGCCTTGTTGTTATATGGACACGCTGGTACTGGTAAAACATTCGTAGCGAGTCGAATTGTCAATGCGCTGTACACCTCTGTGTTTATCCCTTATGCAGTCTATGCCTTAGGTAATATTATCAAGGTGTTTTCTGCACAACATCATAAACCGTTGGATAGTAACGGCAGTGATCAAAGTATTTCCCTCAAAGATCAGTACGACAAGCGTTGGCTTAACTGTGAAAGGCCAAATATCCAAGTTGGGGGTGAACTGACTATGGATATGCTTGAAGTTAATCATTCAGAAAATAGTCGAGTCTGGTTAGCCCCAGTACAAATGATGGCAAATAATGGGATTTTTGTCATTGATGACCTTGGTCGTCAGCCTATGCCGGTGGATGCGCTTCTTAATCGTTGGATTGTACCGATGGAGTACTCATTCGACTATTTGTCGCTGCCTAATGGTCAGCAGATAACGATGCCCTTTGTATTAACTCTTGCCTTTTCTACCAATCTAAACCCCAAGAAAATAAGCGATCCGGCCTTTTTACGTCGTTTAGGTTACAAGATTGAATTCAAGCCACTTAATCAGCGAGATTATGAAGCTTTATGGATGAGCGTCGTTGCTGATAAAGAGGTCGAGCTTCAAGACGGTTTTTTTGAGCGTTTGTCTCAAATGCACACGCTGCTTAAGGTGCCACTTTTCCCATGTTTACCGAAAGATCTCGTTGGTATAAGCAAAGATATTCTTTCGTTTGAGCAGCTACCACCTGTTATCACATTCGATATTCTTTCCATGGCATGGGAAGTTTATTTTACCTCTGATGGACACGAGGAAGAGAATAATGAATAAGAGTCAAGTTTTCCTACTGTTTTTACTGTCCGTAGTATTCGGCTTAGCGGCTGTATTTTTTGCTAAGCAGTGGATGGATGATCAAGTTCAGCCAACCGTTGAAGTTGAGACTGTGGAGCGTCATCCAGTCGTGGTGGCATCACAAGAAATTGAAGCCGGAACTATTATCGAGGATCAGTTTTTAACCACCAGATTGATGGAAGTTGATTGGATTAATGAAAATAACTATTCGGATAAAGCAGAGCTGATTGGCAAGGTTGTTGCGAATACTGTCTATGCGGGAGAGGTGCTTCACAAGTTACGATTTACTGTACCAGGAGAAGGGTCAACGCTTGCAGCTCTTATCCCTGAAAATAAACGTGCGGTAACGATACGTGTTGATGATGTTATTGGTGTGGCGGGTTTCTTATTACCGGGTAACAAGGTTGATATTCTCAATACCGTTTCTTACGGAAAAAATTCTGCCACGACTCAAACAGTATTAAAAGACATCAAGGTTTTGGCTGTCGACCAAACGGCTAAGACGAATGAAAACAGTCCAATTATTGTACGAGCGGTAACACTTGAGATGACGCCGAAAGAGGCAGAGAAACTTCTCACGGCTAAAAGCAAGGGCGATATTCAGCTGACTTTGAGAAACCCACATGAAGTTGAGAAAAAAGTGGTTCGTCGATATGTGCCTAGACCAAGTGTCACCATTATCAAAGGTACAGAAACATCTAATGTGCGCGTCAAGGATTGAGGTGAAATATGAGAATATTAATTGCGTGTGTTTTGAGCCTGATTTGTATTTCGACGGCCAGTGTTGCGGCGTTACAAACGGGAAAAACAGTCACGGTTCCACATCATAAATCTACGCATGTCGTGCTGTCGGGAAAAGCGGCGAAGGTTTCTCTTGGTGATCCTGAAGTTTTAGATATTGTAATTTTAAAATCAAATGAAGTGTTTTTAATTGGTAAAAAATTAGGTGCGACAAACCTAATGGCTTGGGACTCTCGAGGTCGGTTAATTGAGTCTATTAACATTGAGGTTACTCATGATCTTAATAGCCTCAAAGCTAAATTATATGAGTTCCTTCCAGATGAAACTATCGAAGTCCACAGCGCACAGAATCGTTTGTTGTTGAGTGGTCAGGTGAGTAATCAACAACAAATGAATGTCGCGATGCGAATTGCAGAAACGTATTCATCTGGGCAAACCGCTGACAAATCAAATGAAAGTGGTAGCGAGCAAGCCGCTGCTACCGGTGTTATCAATTTGATGTCCATTGGCGGGGCTCAACAAGTCATGTTAGAGGTGACGGTTGCCGAGGTGCAAAGAAGCTTGGTGAGAAAGTTTGATGCAAACTTCCACTTCTTCCAAACCAGTGGGTCTGACTTTTCTTGGGGGGCGTCTTCAGTCCCTGCTGGTGTGTTAGGTGCAACCCCAATTTTCAATATTCCTACCTCTACCGATTACGGCATTTTAGGTTCTTTCATTGATAGTAATACATTGTTTACTTTCGCACTGGACGTAGCAAAACAAAACGGGGTCGCTAAGGTATTGGCTGAACCGAACTTAACCGCATTAAGTGGTTCTAAGGCTGAGTTTTTAGCTGGTGGGGAGTTTCCAATTCCAGTGCCTGATGAGGATGGTATTACGATTGAGTACAAAGAGTATGGTGTGGGTTTAAAGTTCATCCCAACGGTACTCAGTGACAAAAAAATCAACCTAAACTTAGCGGTTGATGTGAGTGAAATTGCCAATAGTAGCTCGTTAACGATTGATCCTGGTACTACCAATGCGACTTACTTTATCCCTCCAATTACACGAAGAAGTGCGTCATCGACGCTTGAGTTAGCCGACGGTCAGACCATCGGTATTGCGGGGTTGTTGAGTGAGAATGTTAGGGACATCAGTAACAAGATGCCAGGCTTTGGCGATGTGCCGATTTTAGGTCAGCTTTTCAATAGCCAAGAGTATGTATCTGGTGAAACAGAGCTCGTTATTCTTGTTACTCCTCGACTCGCAAAGCCTATTGATCGAACGAAAGTGACGTTACCAACTGATGCCTTTGTTGACCCTAATGACTTGGAATATTACTTATTGGGTCGAAGCGCTTATATAGCTGAACCGTCTGAGTCTGATTCAGAACAGTCTCAAGCTTCACAGGATATATCACCGACCGATGGTGGTAGCGAAGGCTCATTTGGGCATGATTTATAAGGAGATAGATATGATTAGAATAATGATGGTCTTTCTCGTGATGGTGTTAGTTGGCTGTGCAAATGATGCTCGTTTAGGGCACTCAGTCGCACTGGTGAAAACAGAGCAAACGTATAACCCTAATGCGACCCAAGAGAATTTACTCGAAGTACCTGATGGTACAGGGGAGCGGATGCAGACTGGTTACGACAGATATGTAGGCAGAGGTGAAAATGATCTGTCCGGAAGTAGTAGCCAGATCTTAGAAGATTTTAACTAAATCTGGAGGTACTCACATGTTGTATCGAGTATCACAAAGCCCGAAAAAACAACAAGGCTTAGTTGCGGTGATGATTACTGCTGCCTTGTTGGTTTTTCTAGCAGTCTCAGCGCTAGCTGTAGACATAAACCATATGGTCGTGAATAAAACGCGCTTACAAAATGCAGTCGATTCTGCTGCGCTAGCTGCCGCAACTATTTTAGACAATAGTAAGGATAAAGATGCCGTAGATGCAGAGGTTGGCACCGCATTAAATGCTATGGCAGCCGCCACAGGTAATCATGAATTTGATTTTAGTACGGCTTCTGTAAACATTGATTATTCAAATGATCCTAAGGATTTTACAGGAACAGCAACGTTCGGTGCAGATGATGATGTCTATGTGCGTGTTCGTGTCGATTCCTTGGATATGGATGAGTTTTTCATTCAAATGTTTGGACTAGAAAAAACCGTTTCGGCGAGTGCGGTTGCTGGCCCTAGTTCTGGTCAGGTCGTTGTTAATAATGTTGTGCCAATTGGTGTGTGTATTGGTGATGGCACGTCGGATAATGATGTCTCACCAGAAGATGGATACCATGATGTTACTGGTGAGGAAATAACCAGTGTTTTTGGTTATGAAGTTGGCACCGTTCATGCGTTAAAGGTCGGCGACAGTAGCTTATCTGAAATGGGGAACGGTAATTACCACCTTCTTGATTTTGGATCTGGTGGTAAAACGGTGAAAGAAGGTTTAGGGGGGGACTATAGTTATCCTGTTGCAATAGGTGACGATATAACCACCAAACCAGGAGGAACGGTTGGTCCTACCGGTGATGGCTTAAATACTCGATTTGGTGATTATGGTGGAGGATTATCGGCATCAGATTACCCCACTGATTATGTAACGACTGAGCCTACTAATGAGATTACGATCGATGCTAGTACGGGAGATATCGATTTTGACGGCAGTTATACCTATGCTCAATATGAATCAGCGACTAACACATGCATAGCTAATAATGGTTCTGGGTGTGCGGCTAATGGTGTTGCTTGGCGTCGTATATTACCTATACCTATGGTGGATTGTTCAGGTAAAAGTGGCGGTGCGACTGAATTTACGGTGAACAAAATTGGTTGTTTCTTCTTGCTACAAAAAGCTCCGACAAATAATTCAGGTACTCCAGCCGTATTTGGTGAATTTATTCACTCCTGCAGTGTGACAGGTGGGGCGGGTAGTACGACCTCTACAACAGAAGGGACTTATAGGATTGTTTTGTATAAGGACCCTGATAGTGGGGAGTCTTGATTATGAAACGGTTGAGAAAACGACAAAGCGGTTTTGCAGCTATCGAGGTGGTACTGGCCACACCCGTATTATTGTTCTTTATGGTATTGGTGCTTGAATTCGGAAATATATTGATTCATTACAATGTCATTTCAAAGTCAGTGCAAAATGGAGCGCGTTATGCGGTTAGTGAAGTTTATGGGACTGTTGGCGGCACAATAGCCCCTACGTCAGAAATTCAGAATGTAGTGGTCTATGGTCAAAATAGTGTGGGCACGGCGGTACTCTCTTCATTGACGACAGCAGATGTCACTGTCACTCAGCCATCTGGTGATAGCTATGTGCGAGTAAGTGTTACCTATGATTATGTTCCACATTTCTTGTCTATTCCCTTTTCGTCGGAGAGCTTTGCCATTCCATTAAGTGTGACTTCGGTTATGAGGGTGCTGTGATGAAAAGGCTAAAAGGGCGTATTAAAGGACTTGCCATCGTTGAATTTACATTAGTGTCATGGCTGATTTTTCTTTTGATTTTTTTAATCTTGGCATTTGGTGCTTATATATTTTCACTACAAATGGTCAGTGAAGCGACAAGGAAGGCGGCTAGACTGGCGACAGTATGCTATGTCTTAGATAGAGATAATATTGGTGCAATGGTGGTGGATGAGATCCCGCTGGTTGGGTTTTCTGGTGCTAATTTAGAGGTGGCTTACCTTGATGCGAGTGGAGGGGAGATAGCATCAGATTTCGAAGATAACTTCGATGATATTAAGTTTGTACGTGCCAGAGCGACTGGCTACGGCATTCAGTTGATTAGTAACCTAAGTTTCTTAGGTAACAATGGGTTTCTTGCTGCCCCTGCATTCGAAACAATTTTACCGGCTGAAAGTTTAGGGGTTGTTAGGGCAGATTCTGACATTAAGAATCGATGTCCCGAAGTCATCTAGTACAGGAGTTTGATGTATGGGGGAAGCAATTCAAATGACGCCTAATGAGGGTGACATTACGCGTTTGAGAACTAATTTAAAGGTCTGGTTAATATACAATACTGAGGCTTTTCATTCGCATATGAGCCACGAATTGAAGAAATGCCGAAACGTACATGTGACGGCTTTTTCTCTTGCGGCAATGAGTGAGGAGTACTTAAAAAGTGCGGATGTTCCAGAGCTTATTTTCGTTGAAGCTAATGGGAATTGGGCGCAAAAAATGGTTGAGTTGCAAGGGTATGATTTGTCTTTAGAAGACAAGGATTTGTCTTTAGTTGTGCTTGGTGATGAAAGTGATAATGGATCACTAAAAATAGCACTTCGTTTAGGGGCATCAGATTTTTTGTCTCACCATGTGACTCTATCGGACTTACTTCCATTATTGAAGAAAACCGCTTCCGAAAAGCTTGAGAACTCCAGTTACGGAGAGTTTATCTTGTTTTTGAATACCAAAGGAGGGATGGGGGCAACCACCTTGGCGTTAAATACTGCCATTGAGATGGCTACTCAACATCCGAATGAAGTGCTTTTACTCGATATCGACCTTCAATTTGGCGTGATTCCAGACTATTTGAACATAGCACCGACTTATAGTGTTTCGGATGCGATCAACAGTTCTAATGACTTGGATGAAATGTCTTTGGGCTCTTTGGTAAATAAACACGAATCAGGCCTCCATGTTCTAAGCTTTAAACATGAAAATAACGCTGATGACTTCGAGCAGGCTCAGAAAATTGGCAGATTACTTCCAATTCTGCGTCGTTTCTACCCTTATGTGATCATTGACCTATCTAGAGGCTTAGATCACGTGTTTGCATCAGCAATATCACCTGCGACTAAAGTACTTTTGGTTTTGCAACAGAGCTTAGTGTCAGTAAAAAACACGAGCCGACTAATTAAGTCTCTGAAGTTTGAGTACGGCTTACAAAGTGACTCAATAGAGGTCATTCTCAACCGTTATGAAAAGCGACATTCAATTAAGTTGAAAGACATTGAGCAAGCAGTGGGCAACCACGACATACACCTTATGCCAAATGATTTTAAAGTTGCGCTAGAGAGTGCCAACTTGGGGCAGCCGTTAGTTCAGTCGAGAAAAAAAAGCTCTATTACTCGCTCTATCATCGACTTATCTCATGTTCTTTCACCACCAGAGCAGGAAGAGAAAGGGTGGCTGAAAAAGTTGTTTTCATAATGGGTTGATGAAAAGTAAACACGAGGGATTGTGATGTTCTTTAAACGAAAAAATGTAAATCCAGAGTTTGAAAAAAAAGTAGAACAGATTTCGCATGATTCAGAAGATGCCAATCCTGTTGAACGTTTATCAAGTGTTGAGACGTCCAGTAACTCTCGGACAGAAGCGAGCGTTGAAAAGGAGAAAGCGATCGATGAAGCTCGAAAAGTACTGGAGCAAGAATTATCAATCAAACACTTCTTTCACAAGCAGTTGCTTGAGACGTTAGACTTAGGATTACTTTCTAGCTTGGAGAAAGAGCGCGCCAAGCTAGATTTGCATGAAGCTATCGTTCAGTTGATGGCTGATGATGGTAGTCATGCACTCAGCGCAGAAGGTCGTAAACGGGTCATCAAACAGATAGAAGATGAAGTTTTTGGTCTTGGTCCGTTGGAGCCCTTGTTAGCTGATCAAACTGTGTCGGATATATTGGTCAACGGCCCAAAAAGTGTTTACGTTGAGCGAAGGGGTAAACTCGAAAAAACGCCCTATACTTTTCTTGATGACCGCCATTTGAGAAACATTATTGATCGTATCGTCAGCCAGGTTGGTCGTCGTATAGATGAAGCATCACCTATGGTAGATGCTCGCTTAGTTGATGGTTCCCGTGTTAATGCGATTATCCCGCCTCTCGCACTCGATGGCCCTTCAGTTTCGATTCGTCGTTTTGCCGTCGATCGTTTGACAATGGATAACTTAATTGGTTACGACTCAGTCTCCCCTCAGATGGCTAAATTTGTGGAGGCTGCGGTGAAAGGTGAGCTGAATATCTTGATTTCAGGAGGGACGGGGTCAGGGAAAACAACCACACTGAATATCTTTTCTGGTTTCATTCCGCGAGACCAAAGAATTATTACCATAGAAGACTCGGCAGAATTACAACTGCAACAACCACATGTCATTCGCCTAGAAACCCGTCCTGCGAACCTAGAAGGGAAGGGAGAAATCAGCCAGCGCGAATTGGTTAAAAATACCTTGCGTATGCGACCTGATCGAATCGTGGTTGGGGAGGTACGTGGTAGCGAAGCCGTTGACATGCTAGCGGCGATGAATACCGGTCATGATGGATCTCTTGCTACCATTCACGCGAATACCCCTCGTGATGCCTTAAGTCGTGTCGAAAACATGTTCTCGATGGCAGGGTGGAACATATCAACCAAAAACTTACGAGCTCAAATTGCTTCGGCTATCCACCTTGTTGTTCAAATGGAACGCCAAGAAGATGGTAAGCGTCGTATGGTGAGTATCCAAGAGATTAACGGCATGGAAGGTGAGGTGATTACGATGTCGGAAATATTCCGTTTTCAACGTAAAGGTATTGATGAAGATGGCAATATTATCGGTTATTTCACTGCAACAGGGGTTGTGCCCCAATACCATGACCAGTTAGTCAAACGTGGACTCGACCTGCCTTTCGAGCTCTTTAGTGAGACCAAAGGTTAAGGAGGGAATATGGATAATGTAAGCGTTTCATTAGCCCTATTGTTTATCGCAGTACTTTTTATTTCTCAGGCGTTGTTGTTACCTGCTGCGGGCAAGAAAGCGAAACATAAAGAGTTGTCTCGCCGCTTAAAAGAGACGCAACGTAATATCGATGCAGAGAGTTTGTCATTACTCAAAGAACACTATAACAAAGAACTGTCCCCGCTAGATCGTAAGCTCATCGTTATTTCTTTCTTCGCTGGCTTGAAAAAAATGTTGGAACTAGCCGGTATGAAAGTGACGTTAAGCAGGTTCTTACTTATTGTTTCTCTTTGTGGTGTGTCACTCACGTTGATATCGATAATGACGAACCAAGTATGGTTCATCAGTGTTGGAGCGTTCATTTTTGTTTGGGTTATCGCTTATCTATTTGTGCAAAATCGAGTGACTTACCGAATGGCTCGATTTGAGGAACAACTTCCTGAGGCTTTAGATATTATTCGACGCGCATTGCAAGCAGGACAACCGCTCGTCCAATCATTCAATGAAGTTGGCGAAGAACTTCCAGATCCAATCGGTATTGAATTTAAAAATACCTATAACCTACTTAACTATGGTTATGACTTACGCTTAGCGATTCTACAGATGACAGAACGAGTACCAACCGTCTCAATGTTGGCATTTTCTAGTGCTGTAATGTTGCAAAAAGAGACTGGGGGTAACCTATCTGAAAACCTGCAAAAGGTATCTGAAGTACTTAGAGCGCGTTTTAAACTGGAAAGGAAAATCAAAACGCTCTCTGCTGAAAGTCGTTTATCCGCATGGATCTTAACGTTATCCCCATTTGGTTTGTTCTTCGCTTTAAGGGTCGCTAGCCCCGAGTATATAGAGCCACTCTATAAAGATCCTCGCGGTCTCTCGATGGTGAGTGTCGGTATTGTTCTTTTGGCTATCGGAGCTTTGTGGATTAAAAAGATCATCAGCATAGAGATATAACCTATGGAATTATTAAATATTGAAGTTTGGAAGCAGATGTTAGCTGACTTTGGAGTTAGCTCTCAGATGGTTATCTATTCGATGATTTTGCTTACAACAGTCTTGTTAACGCTAACGCTTGGATTTCTATTTTTAGGAGCTCGTTCTCCTTTGGACAAGAAACTGAGACAGATATCAGAAGACGGAGCACCGACTGGCAGAAAACCATACGACTTCTCGAATACGTTAGAATCATTAAGCCCTTTTATAAGTAAAGGTAATAAAAAAGATAATGAAACTTACTCGGAAAAGTTGATGCATGCCGGGTTCCATGAGAAGAGTTCGTTATCGGTTTTCTATGCGTTGAAGGTTTTATCTAGCTTAATCGGTATCGTCGCGGGCTTTATGGTTTATTACATAGCGTTGGGCGGAGATTATAATAATTTACTCATCATGACCTGTGTTTTTCTTGGCACATTCACACCTAATATTATTCTAAGTAAGCTACAAAAAGAGCGTCAGAAAAAAATCAGAAACGGCGTCCCTGATGCGCTTGATCTTCTTGTTGTATGTACTGAATCAGGGCTTGGCTTTAATGCAGCTCTTGGACGTGTTGCATCAGAGCTTTATATCTCTCAGCCTGAACTTGCGGATGAACTAGAGACTGTGTTTGCTAAAATTCAAGCGGGCGTCACTATGCCTGATGCGCTTAGGCAGCTTATCGAACGAACCGGTTTAGTCGAATTGGAAGGCTTGGTTTCTTTGCTTTCTCATGCATCGAGAATGGGCGGAAGTTTAGCGCAAACGCTCCGTGACTATACTGAAGATTTTAGAGATAAGCGTCAGCAAGCCGCTGAAGAAATCGCGGCGAAAATACCGACTAAAATGTTATTCCCCATGTTGATATTTATTTGGCCTTGCTTTTTCATTGTTGCACTTGGCCCTGGACTCTTGATCGTAATGGACGCATTAAGTGCGCCGGGAGCAAGTTTATGATGCTATACAATAAGTTTCTTCTACTACTATTGCCAATTTTGCTACTTGGTTGTGCATCTTCTGATGAACCAACCAACCAATTTGATGCCGAATTGTATTCGGGTAAACCAATCGATAGTTTGACTAGTGATGATCCGCCGCTAAATGAAAAAGAAGCAATTATGCGCGGTGACATTGCTCTGCGAGACAACAATATAGACTTGGCGTTGTATGAATACATACGCTCTTTGTCTTTTCCTGAAAAAGAATTTCACGATAAAACCCTGTTCACTATTGGGCAAATACATTCGTCTCGCGGTAATTATGCGTTGGCCGAGAGAGCTTACCTTGCTGCGCTAGATTTTAACCCTGCCCACACTGAAGTGTTGGAACAGTTAGGCGTTCTATACACCAAACAACGTCGTACTGATGAAGGACGTAGTTATTTCTTTAAAGCGATTAATTCAGATCAAGTTCGTTTAAAAAGCAGTGAAACTATCCAAAATTACCAAGCTTTGAGCCAAAGTGAAGTGGCTAGTTTAAAGGTCGATAGTATGTCTCCAGCGCTAGCTTATATGGGAATTGGTGTATTGGAAGATGTTGACGGAAAGCATCAGATCGCACAAGAGTACTTTAAAAAGTCACTGACGATAGATAAAAGTTCAGTCAAAGCTTTGCTGAATATGGGCTATTCTCACTACATGTACGGTAACTACAAGGAAGCGTATCAGTACACGCGTTCAGCTTTAGAGTTAGAGCCGAATAATGAAAAAGCTCAGAATAATCTGGCACTTATTTATTTAGCGTCTGGGGATATTAAAAAAGCAACCAACGTATTCATGAGGCATATGGAAGCTCCGGAGGCATTGAATAATGTCGGCTACTTCTTGATATTACAAGGAAAGCCCGATCAGGCGGTTCCATATTTACAGCAAGCTATCGATAAAAAATCATCTTACTATAAAGTGGCTAATGAAAACTTGAACAGAGCACTAGCGGAAGTGAGAGAGATGGAACAATAGGAATTTGATTTTGGCTCAATGAAAAGGATATTCATATTGCCTAAAAGCGAAAGCTTTAATAAAGATATCATTGTAATTTCTGCCCTTTGGCTAGTTTGTGCCACAGTGATCTTTATTTACAAGTGGGAGAGTGTTTCAGCTCTTAACCTGAATGACAATGACGACTATATGCGTTTCGTTCAATTTCAGGATTGGATGGCAACTGGTCATTGGTACCTAGAACCAATGAATAATTTTAATGCCGCTGATGGCATTGTTATTCATTGGTCTCGTTTTCCTGATCTCGTTCTGTCGCTTGTTGCCTTTCCACTATTGTTTATCGTTGATGATAACCTTGCTTATACAATATCCATCTCTCTTGTCCCCCTGCTTTACTTGCTGCTTTTTTCACTGTCATGCTTTTACTTAGCTGACCACCTCTTCGGTGCCAAGTATCGCTTTATTAGTATGATGTTTGCGATTTCTTCGCCTTCAATTATCCATTTTTTACCCGGTTCTATTGATCATCATAATATTCAGCTGGTCTTCGCGGTCCTATTTCTAGCTTTAACGCCATTGAATCATGAGCAGTTGCGCCATGCGTGGCGTGTGTATGCGCAATCTATCTTGCTGTCTCTATCTTTATGGACGGGGCTTGATAATGTTTTGCTATTCATGTTTTTTTTCGCGATTTACACCGTGTATTACGGTCTTGTTCGCCATGAGTGGTTTGGCTATATCTCTAAGTTGTATGCGAGTTCCGCTCTGTTTGGGATTTGTGCGGTTTTATTAAATCGGCCTTACGATGAGTTTTTCGTTTTTAAGTACGACGAAATATCATTTGTTCTCATCATCCTTTTCTTCTGTGGCTGGCTTTTCGTTAATGTTTATCATCGGTTTATGAATGAAGATAACAGTCTACTGCAAAAGGTTTTTCTGTTCGTATTTCTAGCTGTTCTATTTTTAATCCCAGTGGCAGTGCTTTATCCATCACTCAGCAGTGCGTTGTTAATTGATTACCCTCCAATACTTAAAGTCTATTGGTTAGACCAAGTGACGGAAGCGAAATCGGTCGTTAGATATGTCGCAAGTCATGGTTTTTTCTCGATAGAGAATTACGCTTTGCTCGTGATTCCTGCCACTTTGTATCCACTTTTTAAGCGTAAAAATCACCACTGCGCAATTTTGTATCTCATCTTTATGTTCAATTTAGCCCTTGCGATCTTTTGGCAGATTAGAGTCATGAGGTTGTGTTTTGTGCTAGCGGCTCCCCTCCAAGCATACGTGATTCTTCAGTTAGCAGATTACATCCGTTCCTCCATCATAAAAGCAGCGGTTATTACTTCTGGAGCACCACTAGCGGTCGCCTTTGTCATTCTCGCGTTGTCGCCAACCGAAGAAATTACAACTACTTTTGATCAAAAGGAGCAATCTCTGAAGATTCATAAGGTGTTAAAAGATAACGATATAAATTCGCACACCATACTTTCAGGGATTGAAACGGGGGCTCCAGTGTTGGCAAAAACGGATAATCGAATTATTGCTGCTCCTTACCATCGAAATATTGTTGGGAACCAATTTCTTATTGAAGTAATGCTAGAGGAAGATCTGAGCTTAGCCGAACGGAAAATCATAGAGAAAAGCATCGATATCATTGTTATTGGCAATGATCCGCATTTGTTGATTTTAAAGGACTCGGCTAGCGAGGAGGCATTGATCAATAAGCTGTACAGCTCAGATACGCCAACTTGGTTAGATGTTGTGTACGACAATATTGAAAATGGGTACCGAGTGTTTCGAGTCAGGGAGAGCTCATGAAGAATCAAACCATAGCGGTGTTACTCCCGTGCTATAACGAAGCCGGAGCGGTTGGAAAAACGGTGGCTGACTTTCAACGTGCACTACCAAGTGCGACGGTTTATGTGTACGACAATAACTCTACTGATGGCACGGTCGAAGAGGCGCTGCAAGCTGGTGCTGTTGTTCGCCATGAGTATCGCCAGGGCAAAGGTGAAGTCGTGCGACGGATGTTCTCAGATATTGATGCTGACATTTATATTATGGCTGATGGTGATGATACCTACGACGCCTCCATTAGCCCTACACTGATTGAACAACTGGTTACTGAACAGCTCGATATGATCATTGGCAGTCGAGAGCGCTCTTCCGAGGCTTATCCTGCAGGACATATTTTGGGTAATAAGATGTTTTCGACTCTGATAAATAAAGGGTTCAATGCTCAATTGAATGACGTTTTCTCTGGCTATCGAGTGATGAGTCGCCGGTTTGTAAAAACGGTCCCTATTTTCAGTGATGGCTTTCAAATTGAGACGGAACTAACCGTGCATGCATTGCACCACAATATGTCGATCAAAGAAGTACCCACTCATTATCACTCAAGGCCTGAAGGCACGGCGAGTAAGCTGAATACATTGAGTGATGGGATCAAAATCCTCAATTTTATTTTGTTCCTGCTACGAGACGTAAAGCCGATGTTTTTTTTCGGTGTGTTGTCAGTGTTGCTTTGTTTTATTTCATTAGGATTAGGGATTCCCGTTATCCTAGATTTTATCGATACAGGGTTAGTTGAAAGAGTACCTACTGCTATTCTGTCTAGCTCAATTGCACTTATTGCGGTGATGTCTTTCTTTTGTGGCTTGATACTCGACAACGTGTCGCGCGGCAGACGAGAGATGAGGATCCTTTCAATATTAAGAAGTCACGATCACAAGCCATCTCAATAGGATTCAGGAATGAGAATAAACAAGGATGAAGACAAGGAGTGGCTCGATTATTTGTCCCGTTTCAGTGATGAATATGACGAGCGAGTCTACGAAAGCAGTACAACAGGCTATGTGATGAGGGCGGGTCATATAGCGTGTGAGAAGCCTTTCAGTAACAGAGAGCATTTCTCGAAGGTGCTAGAAGTGGGTTCAGGAACGGGTGAACACTTGAGACATGTTCAGCATAGTTTTGACGAGTATACGGTCAGTGATGGCGATTCTGCCGCACTTGAAGTGGCAAAAAGGCAACTCAGTAACACCAGTACTTATGACAAGCTCGTTTTTAATGTAACGAATGCACGAGCGTTAGACTTTGAAAGCAACTGCTTTGATCGTGTTATTGCGACACATATATTGGAACACCTTTATGAGCCTCACCTTGTGATTAAAGAATGGCTTAGGGTATTAAAGCCGGGCGGCACTTTGTCCATTTTGATTCCTACAGACCCAGGTATTGCATGGAAGGTTGGTCGTTATATGACGACAAGAAAACTTGGAGTGAAAAAGGGGTGGAATTACGATTATATAATGGCAAGAGAGCATGTAAATCCATGTAATAATCTAATTGCGTTCTTAAGGTACTATCTTCCTGAACATCAAAAATCATTTTGGCCGATGAGTTTTGTGCCTCTTATTGACTGCAATTTATTCTTCAATTTTCACGGGATTAAGCCTGATTCTAGTTCTGAAAAGAAGTAAGAAGCAAGCGACTCGCTCACTTCTTACTATAAATCTCTTAGACTGCTAAACCTGTCATTGCGCCAAAGGCCATGAATAATCCGACAAGCCCTACAATAGGTAACTTCACGGTTTTCAATAACCACACACCAACAATGATTAGAGCGAAGTCTAAACCGCCACTCACCGCACTTGTGAAGATTGGCTGATACAGAGCCGCAAGTAGTAACCCGACTACCGCTGCATTCACACCGGTAAGTGCACCAGCAACTAATGGTTTACTTGCGATTGCCTGCCAGTTTTTCAATACCCCCAGTAGTAATAAGAAGCCCGGTAAGAACACGGCGATTGTCGCTAACAAAGCGCCAGTAATTGGTGCCGATGGCATTAATACATAGCCTAGGTATGTCGCTAAGGTAAACATAGGACCAGGTACAGCCTGTGCTGCAGCATAGCCCGTTAGGAACGCATCTTGGGATAGTTGGTCACCAATACCATTCTGCAACAATGGAAGTACCACGTGACCGCCACCGAATACTAAGCTGCCAGCTTGATAGAACAGACCAAATACCTCAATACCTTGAGAGTATGCACTGAACAGAGGAAGGCCAACCAACAGCGCAACAAAAATAACGAGCGGTGTTATGGAGATCTTGTGTGTTGATGGAACCGTTTTGATGTCTTGTGAGGTCAAAAACTTACTGCCAATGATTGCAGCAAATAGAAGTACCAAGATTTGCGGCCAGATCCCCGGAAGTAACAGGAGGACTACAGCGGTAACGACACACAAAGCAGTCGCGACTTTCGATTGGCAAAAGTTTTTGTACATGCCAAATGTGGCATCAGCAACCACCACCACTGCGAGTAGCTTCAAACCGTGAATAATTGAATTAAACAGAGGTGCTTCCAATAGCTGATTGCTCACCAAAGCTAATATCAACATTAAGATGACAGATGGGGAAGTAAAGCCGATAAACGCAGAAATCGCACCCGTTAAGCCACCTCTTTTGTAGCCAACCGCAAAGCCAACTTGGCTTGAACCTGGGCCGGGTAGAAATTGACTAAGCGCGACAATTTGCCCGTACTCTTCATCAGATAGCCAGTTAAGTTTCTCAACAAAGGTTTTACGGAAGTAGCCAATGTGCGCAGCTGGTCCACCAAAGCTAATCCAGCCAAGCCAGAAAAAGGTTTTAAAAATTGAAAGCATGATCGATTCCAGATAAATGTTTAGCGTAATTTATGGTGACTTGCACTATGATTCAAATTAATTGTTTTAATTATAACTATTAATGAAATGGGTTCTGCTGGATGGCTGATTTTAACTGGAAAGGTATCGATCTTAACTTATTGATAGCTCTGCAAGCGTTATACAAAACGAACAGTGTAAGTAAAGCGGCTGAGCGCTGTTATGTCAGTCAGTCTGCAATGAGTCATAGCCTTCAACGACTTCGAAAGTTGTTTGATGACCCTCTGTTTGAGCGGGTAGGGAGCAAGATGGAAGCAACGGATAGAGCGATTGAATTATCCAGTACTGTCGATGCCTTGCTCAATACCATTCAATCTGAAGTTCTACTCTCTAAATCATTTGATGCAACAACTTACCAAGGCAGTTGGAAGATTGGTCTTACTGATTATGCCGAGCAGATGTTTGCTCCAGTGTTGTTTGATCTCATTAAACAGTCCTCTCCTGATTCTCAAATTGCGTTGTTCAACGTAAATCGAGCTAACTATCAGCGAGTATTTGAAGATTCTAAGCTTGATATGGCGATCGGTAGCTTCGGTGAAGTGTCTAAGCTATACAGAACCAAGCACTTGTACACAGAACAGCACGTCTGCTTGCTCGACAATTCAGTGTTGTCGATCGAAGAGCCCATGTCTTTAGCACAATTTGCATCTGTTGGGCATGCTTTGGTTTCTCCTGCAGGAGTGATAAAAACGGGAGTCGACAGTCGCCTAGCTGAACTTGGCTTAAGTCGAAAAGTGGTTATTGCTTCGAGTAACTTTTTAACGGTAAAGCGCTTAATTCGTGGCAGAGAACTGCTCTGTATAGTGCCTAAGCTTGTGGCTCGTAATGACATTGAGGGTGAAGAAGCACTGTTGGCTGTCAAGCCACCGATAGATGTACCGGATTTCGATATACAGCTTGTCTATCGGAAAGCGAAGCATTTAGATGATAAAAATAAGTTACTTAGAAGGTTGATTACTGAAGCTGTGTCGTCTGTGATTGCTGAGTAATTTTTTGTATTGGGGGATAACCACACTTTTTCTAATTATTTAAGGAAAAATCAGGTTAATAATAAGAATCCGACTATACTTAATTTACGACTCAAAGCAGTCGGAAAGAATAGGCTTTTTGATTTACCTAAGTAAAAAAATTGGTTATATCCTCATGATATAGCTCAAAAACCTACCAGGCTAAACGGATTTAGTTGGTCTAAAAAGCGCTAGCTCCCCCTAGCGCTTTTTCTTTTTATCTCGATTCAGGCAGAAGGGTTTGAATCCGTTGCAGCAGTTGTTCTATCTCTTGTTTCTCATAATGAGCAGTCACCTTAGGTTGGCTGCTTTCTCTTGGGAGTAATGTAGTTTCGATATAGTGTTGTAGCAAAGCATCTTGTGAATTAGCGTTGAGCTTCTCCGCAAGTACCACAGCTTGTCGACCGATGGTCGTGAAGTCTTGCTTGATGGTGGTCAATGGTGGGTTAAAGAAAGCGCTGTCTTCGATGCCATCAAAACCGACGACTGCGACCTTGTCAGGCACAGGGATCTGCAGTTCTTGCAGTGCGCGTAATACGCCTAATGCCATCTGATCGCTTGCCACCAACACAGCATCAAATACGGCTTGCTTGGCGACAGCTTCGCGAACACCAAGGTAACCACTTTCAGCTTGCCAATTTCCTTGGTATTGATATTGCACTTTGCAATCGGCATCTGATAACGCTGCTAACCAACTCTGGTGACGAATCCGTGATGCACTGGATTCATTCGGACCTGTGATCAACAGGTAGTTAGTTCGCCCACTCTCTATCAGATGTTGAGCAGCCAGTTTTGCTCCTTCTGCGTGATCACCGCAAACATAGTTCACTTGGCTGTTAGAAGGGACATCAATGAAGATAAGATTTAAGTGTTGGTACTGTTCGACTAATAACTCTGCATCGGCACTTTTTAACGGTACATTCAGAATGATGCTGTCGACCTGTTGAGCCATCAATTCACGGATAGCTCCACGTGTGTTAGTGAGGTTGGGCTCTGACACAACAGAGAAAGCGACACCATAATTCATGTCATGAGCCTGCATTCGCACACCATTGGCGATCATCGCTGCACCATGCAATGCCATATCGAGAGTCACCAACCCAACGCTGGTGGACTTAGCTCGGCTGAGCATTTGCGCGCCCTTGTTTGGCACATACCCCAACTGCTTAATGGCCGCATTAACCTTGTTACGCGTTAATTCGGCGACGCTCTCTGAACCATTTGTCACTCGAGAAACGGTTTGGGTAGAGACACCCGCTAGCTTTGCGACATCTTTAAAGGTGACACTCATTATTCTGCCCATCAGACTTTGACAATGAAATAAGCCTAACCAATCTTGATGAAATAAACCTTGTACACCTTCAAATAAATGTCATTTGAAACACTATTTATGTTTCCGAAAACAGTCGATCTTGTGCAAATTTTGATAAGGAATAACTGATTTTAGATCACGTTATTTGTTCGAATTAGTACTAATTATAATCTCTAGGCTCACTATTAATCTCAAATTATGTTTACGAAAACAATATGAGATTGGCTATGAGCGAGTTTATTCATCTAACAAGTAAAAACCACAGTTTGATCATCAAATCAGGGCGTGTTCCAGAGATCCTGCATTGGGGGGCGAAGATCGCCAGCATTGATGAAGATCTGCTGTTATCAACCGAGAGACCGATCTCTCAAGCACGCCTTGATGTCGATGTACCGCTTTCTCTTTGTCCTGAATTGGGTAGCGGTCATTTTAATGCGCCGGGAATAGAAGGGCATCGTGATGGTTTTGATTGGGCACCCGTTTTTAATACCGTCCGCGTGGAAGCTCAGGTTCAGCAAGCCACTTTTGTTCTAGAAGACACCGTGTCTAAGCTTGAATTGACGGTTGAAATTAAACTGGATTACGAATCGGATGTGGTTCAAAAGCGCATCACAGTAACCAACAAAGGGGGCAGTAAATACTATTTAAATAAGCTGTCATCAACGTTGCCGCTGCCAAACCACGCCAATGAATTGATGACGTTCCATGGTCGTTGGTGTCATGAGTTCCAAACGCAACGTCAGCGTTTTGAGCATGGTGGCTTCATGCAAGAGAACCGTCGCGGCCGTACTTCACATGAAAACTTCCCTGGCATGTTTGCAGGAACGCAAGGTTTCTCAGAACAGAATGGTTTGGTGTGGGGCTTCCATTTAGGTTGGAGTGGTAACCACCAAATGCGTGCTGATGTTCGCAGTGATGGCCGCCGCTTTGTACAAGCGGGAGAGTTATTGTTAGCGGGTGAATCGATTCTAGAACCAGAGGCTACTTACCAGACACCTTGGCTCTATGGCTGTTACAGCAACTCTGGTTTGAACGGTATTGCTCAACGTTTTCAGCAGTTTGTTCGTGACAACATTATTCAATTCCCTACCGATAAACCTCGCCCTGTGCACTTAAATACTTGGGAGGGCATCTACTTCGACCATAAACCGGAATACATCATGCAGATGGCAACCGAAGCCGGCGCAATGGGTGTTGAACGATTCATTATTGATGATGGTTGGTTTATTGGTCGTGATGGCGAACGAACGGCCTTAGGCGATTGGTATCTCGATGAAGTGAAATACCCAAATGGCTTAGAACCTGTGATTGAACACGTTAACCAACAGGGGATGGAGTTCGGGTTGTGGGTTGAACCTGAGATGGTCAGCCAAGACTCAAACCTATACCGTAACCATCCTGATTGGGTCCTAGGTTTGCAAGGTTATCATCAACCGTCTGGTCGTTGGCAGTATGTTTTAGACTTGCAGAATGAAGCGTGCTTTGACTACTTGTTCTCTCGCCTTGATACGCTTCTGACTACGTACAATATCGGCTACTTAAAGTGGGACATGAATCGTGAATTAGTTCAGCCGGGCCACCAAGGTAAGGCGGCGGTGCATGGTCAAACTCAAGCCTTGTATCGTCTCGTTGATCAACTGAATCAAGCACACCCTAAGGTCGAGATTGAATCTTGCTCATCAGGCGGTGGTCGCATTGATTTTGAAATCCTTAAAAGAACACATCGATTCTGGGCATCCGATTGTAACGATGCATTGGAACGACAAGCCATTCAAAAAGGCATGAGCTACTTCTTCCCACCAGAAGTTATGGGTGCGCACATTGGCCCTGCTGAGTGCCATTCAACCAATCGTCGTCACAGTATCAATATGCGTGGTGTCACCGCTTTGATGGGGCACATGGGCGTTGAACTTGACCCGGTTAAAGAGTCGCAACAAGAGAAGCAAGCTTTCTCTCACTACATCTCTCTGCATAAGCAGTTCCGCCATATTTTGCACTCAGGTCGTAGTTTCCGCATGGATCCCGCGGACAAAAACCAGAACATCTATGGGGTGCAGAATGATGATGAAATGCTGATCACCGTGTGTCAGTTGGCCATGCCTGAATACGCTCTGCCATCACCACTTCGTATTAGCTGCGTGGAAGACAGTGCGCTGTATCAAGTGAAGTTAGTGGAGATGCCACAAACCAGTTTCCAACTCATGAAGCAACGCCCTCAATGGTTAGATAAAACTCTGACTTTAAGCGGCGATAACCTCAAAGAGATTGGATTGACCTTACCTATTCTCGACCCAGAGTCTGCCTTGATTGTGCATCTAAAAAAGATGTGAATCTCTGACTCTGAGTACCCCTACAAATAAAAATCTAAATATAAAAATTATAATCGGCAGCGAGGTATTGCTGCCGCAATAACTCAACTTAAGGAAAACAAAATGTCTATTACCGTTCTGTTGTCATTTTTGTTATTTACTGGGTTTGTAGTCGCGTTTACCTACAACAAAGTGAAAAATGACAAAAACACCTCACAAGATGGTTTCTTTCTTGGCGGAAGAAGCTTAACCGGTGGCTTAATTGCCAGCTCACTTATCTTAACGAACTTGAGTGCCACCAGTTTCGTGGGCATGAGCGCACAATCTTACACCCACAACATGAGTGTCATGGGTTGGGAAGTGGCTTCTGGTGTCACCTTGGTGATTATTGCTTTAATGTTAGTTCCTCGTTATTTGAAACAAGGTATCACCACCATTCCTGATTTCTTAGAGAGCCGCTACGACATGTCGGTGAAGAAGTTTGTGACGTTACTTTTCTTGTGCCAATACGTGATCAACATTTTGCCTACCACACTTTACGCGGGCGCTGTTGTTTTGGGTGAAATCTTCGATGTTCAGGCCCTGCTAAATATTTCAGAGTTTAGTTCAATTGCACTGATTTCGGCGACGATTGGTCTACTTGGCTTCTTTTACGCGATTTATGGTGGCCTAAAGGCGGTTGTAATTGCAGATACCATTAATGGTGTAGGCTTGATTGTCGGCGGCATGATGATCCCTGTATTTGGTTTAATGGTGTTGGGCGAGGGGAGTTTCGGTGCTGGCTTAGATATTCTGCTTTATGCCGCGCCAGAGAAGCTCCAATCGGTGGGTACAGAAACCGATCCACTGCCGTTCTCAACATTGTTCACAGGTCTGCTTTTGGTGAACTTGTATTACTGGGGTACTGACCAATCTATCATTCAACGCGCATTGGGTGCTAAGAACCTGAAAGAAGGTCAGAAAGGTGTAATCCTTGCCGGTGCGATTAAGGTCATCTCTCCGCTGTTTTTGATCATTCCGGGTATCATTGCTTTCCATATGTTTGGCGCTGATGCGGGTAATCCAGACACCATGTACACCCGTTTAGTTAATGAAGTTTTGCCTAAGCCGCTAGTGGGCTTCTTCGTTGCGGTGATGTTTGGTGCGATTTTGAGTACCTTTAATGGTGTGTTGAACAGCTCAACGACTCTGTTTGCATTGAACGTGTATAAGCCGCTATTCGGACAAGGTAAAACCGATGAAGAGCTAGTGGGTAAAGGGCGTATTTTTGGTGTCGTGATTGCGATTATCTCGGTATGTATCGCACCATTCATCATGTACGCACCAGAAGGTTTGTTCCAATATCTACAAATGGTGGCAGGTTTCTTCAGTGTGCCAATCTTCACTATCGTGTTTGTCGGCTATATCTCTAAACGTGTACCAGCTGTAGCGGCGAAAGTGGCGTTGGTGGTGTTTGTAAGTTCTTACGCTGCAATGCAGTTGGTGTTCAAAACTCCGATTCACTTCCTACATCAATTAGCGATTCTGTTCGTGGTATGTACCGCGTTGATGTTCATCATTGGTTACTTTATGCCGCGTGAGTCTGAGTACGTGATGCCAGTCAATGAGAATATTGATGTGACACCTTGGGAGTTCCGTTTCGAGGCTTCGGCTATTATTCTTTACATGGTGCTTGGTGCTTACGTTATGTTCTCGGATGTGGGTTTTGTATCGGACGATCCAACCATCATGCAAGTTTATGGCGTGTGTGGCATTGTTATGTTGCTCGGTATTTTTGGACGACTAGCAAAGCGAAAGAAAGCACTTGCGACCGCGTAGATGAGTTCGGGTAATTAAAAACGAAAACGCCGCTCTTTGGAAATAGGAGCGGCGTTTTTCGATCTTGTGAAGATAAATGGAAGGCTAAAAAGTCTAAAAAGAGAATCGAGTCCATTTCTTAGCTCGCCAGCGATAGGCCATGATGATTCCACGGAACCACTCGTCCATCGCGATTGCCATCCAAGCCCCCAATACGCCATAACCCCAATGCACGCCAAGCAAATAGCTCATGGCAACCCCAATGCCCCACATGCTGAGAATGCCCATTTTGATCGGGAATTTAATGTCGCCAGCAGCCTTTAGACAAGAGATAAAGATAAGGTTAAATACTCGTCCAGCTTCAAGAATGATGGAACCTGCAATCAGCGCAGCCGTTAGCGCAATGATCTCTGGATCTTGAGTGAACAGATCGAGAATTTCGAAACGGAACACATAAACCATGCAGGTAATCGCAGTTGAGGCGATAAAGCCAACCACAAAGTAACGTTGCACGCGCTTGGTGATCTCGTCGATCCAACCCTTACCAATGTAATAGCCTGTTTGGATTTGGCTGCCTTGACCAATTGCCAGTGCAAATGCAAAAGAGAGACGAGCGATGTTTTGTGCGTAAGTAAACGCAGCCAGTGAAGATGTGCCCATCTGTACCACGAAGAAGGTAATGCTGATCTGAGCCATGTTATAAGAGAGCACTTCTCCTGCGTTCATCGAGCCGATCTTAATGATTTTTTGATAGATGGCTTTAGGCACAGATTTAAACTGCTTCACTGGTAGATCAATCCCTTTGCTTCTGACCACACCAATCAAGATCAACATCCCGATCACTTGGCTAATGACGGTCGCGGTCGCAACCCCTTGCACGCCGTATACTGGCAAACCAAAAGGTTGATATAAGGCGCAGTAGTTACCGAATACGTTGATAACGCCTGCAATCATGTTGATCACCATCGGTGACTTTGAATAGCCATGACTGCGCAAAATAGTGGTGAGAACCACACCTATGGTTACATTGAAGGTGAGAGCACCACTGATGAACAGGTATTCTTGCGCGTACTGTTCAACTTGAGGCTCGAGTTGATAAAGCGGGATAAAATATTCAGCAACAAGAACGGCAATCACACTCAGTAGCACACCGGCAATAATGGCCAGAATGATACTTGCTACACCCACGTGAGCGCTCTCTTGAGTGCGGGAGGCACCGTTGTACTGCGCGATTAGAATACCCGTACCACTGCTGACCATGGTCGAGACAATGATCAGGAAAAAGGATATCTGAGAAATAACACCAACGGCAGACACGGCTTTGTCCGAGTATCCCGATAACATGAATACATCACTGGTGTTGAGTGCGGTTCTTAAAAGAACTTCGATAAAAATTGGCCAGGTGAGCGCAACGATTCCCATACGTTTGTTTAGGGTGGAATCAGCATTAGGCATTTAGGTTTTCTCAAAAAAGGGGTAGGCGACACTATAGTTTAGCGATTATTTAGTAAACGACTATCAAATTAATGTCCGGAAGGCTAATAAGGATAAATAAAATTCGAATAAGTCTTCAGAACCCAATATTTCAGTGAGAGTGATGAAATTTTTGAGTAAGATTTCATAAGCTATTAAGAGGATCAGAATGGAAGCAAGTGATTGCTTGAAACGACCGGAAAGTGAGTTTGAAAAGTGGCAAAGCTAGCGACATCGAGCTAGCTCTACCGTTTTAAAGTCTAGTTAATTCGTTGCCCTCGATCATCGAATAGGTGGCAATCTTTTGAGGAGAAACTCAGCTCAAGTGATTGGTATCGAGTGACCTCTTGGTCTCCTGGTAGGTGCACCTTAAAGCTATCCACGCCACAAGACTGGCCAAACATATAAGTGCTGTTCCCTAGTCGCTCGACCACTTCACTTTGAAATTCAATGGTGATATCAGAGCCACTGTTAATCTCTAAATGTTCAGGTCGAATGCCCAGCGTGATACTTTGTCCCTCTTTTAATCCATCGCTTGGTAAGGGAAGGGTGATTTGGCTGACACCGTTAACGGCGAGTTGGGCGTGCGTTTCTGAGGTGCTGTTAACAACACACGGTAAGAAATTCATTTTCGGTGAGCCAATAAAGCCAGCCACAAATTCATTTTGTGGAGAGTGGTATAGATCGAGTGGAGAACCGACTTGTTCAACACGACCATCTCTCAATACCACGATCTTGTCTGCAAGCGTCATGGCTTCGACTTGATCGTGCGTGACGTAAATCATGGTATTTTGCAGATCTTGGTGCAATTTGGCGATTTGTAAGCGCATATCGACACGAAGTTCAGCATCGAGGTTCGAGAGCGGTTCATCGAATAAGAATACGCGAGGGTTACGAACTATTGCTCGACCGATAGCGACACGTTGACGCTGCCCACCTGACAGTTCTTTCGGTTTACGCTTCAATAAAGGCTCTAATTGGAGTGTTTTTGCCGCACTGGTGACTTGCTTTTCAACGACTTCCTTCGCTACGCCATTCATTTTGAGGCCAAAGCCCATGTTTTCTTCCACGGTCATGTGTGGGTAGAGTGCGTAGGATTGAAATACCATAGCGACACCACGCTCAGCAGGATCGACATCGTTAACAAGATCGTCTCCAATATGAATCTCGCCTTCAGTGATTTCTTCTAAGCCAGCAACTAAGCGTAAGAGGGTTGATTTTCCGCAACCTGATGGTCCAACGAATACGACGAATTCGCCATTATTTATTTCTAGATCAACACCATGGATGGTCTGTATATCACCATATCGTTTGATGACCTTTTTTAAGCTGATATCAGCCATGCTCTCTCCTTGCTTCGTTGGACTACATCTCTTTGCCTTTAAAACATACGCTTTCATCAGAAATTTGTTAGGTGCCTCGCATGATTTATTGATCATCGTCATATAAATCCCGCGATCTATACTGATTTTTGTGAAAACGTTTACATAAATAAAACATAACTGTGCGTAATGTTATCAATAAGCCTAATATTTGAACGTAATCATTATAAATGCTGAGCTACTGATTGGGATTTATAAATTCAGATGGAAGTTAACCAAGTAGTAAACCAAGCTTTTAATACAAGGAATTTTGGGAAATGGAGCAATCTGTGAAAACGATATACCCAGAAAATCGCACCCCATCAGCGAAGAAGAAAAGGCGCATCAGTTCCAAGGTCTCGCCTTGGCTGTTCTTGGCACCAGCCATCGCTATCTTCTCTCTCTATGTTATCTATCCCATCTTGGACAGTATTTGGCTGAGCTTCTTTGAGTGGGATGGATTAGGTGAAAAGGAGTGGGTGGGGCTTGAGAACTATCGTGAGCTTTTTGACTCAGATGCTTTTTATACTTCGTTAACGAATAACTTTCTTTGGTTGATCTTCTTTATGCTTGCGCCACCCTGTGGCTTGGCGATTGCCCTTTTCCTCAACCAACAAGTGAAAGGCATTCGTGTCGTAAAATCTCTGTTTTTCTTCCCATTCGTTATTTCTCAAGTGGTGGTAGGCCTCGTATTTGCTTGGTTCTATGACCCCTCTTTTGGCCTTTTCAATATTGCACTCGGGTCGCTTGGCTTCGAGCCAATTTCGATACTTGCTGATGAAGACTATGTGACCTACGGAATCATCGCTGCTGGCTTATGGCCTCAGATCTCTTATTGCATGATCTTATATTTAACTGGGCTGAATAACCTCGATCCTGAGCAGTTAGAAGCGGCTCGACTTGATGGTGCAAAGAAGTGGCGCATGTTGTGGTATGTGGTGCTTCCACAGTTAAGACCCGCAACCTTTATCGCCGTGGTTGTCACCGTAATTGGTGCCCTGCGTTCATTTGATCTAGTGGCGACCATGACGGCAGGCGGCCCTTGGGGCAGCTCGACAGTACTTGCGTACCAGATGTATGAAGAGTCTATCTTTAACTATCGAATGGGTTATGGCGCGGCGGTTTCCGTTGTGTTGTTCCTGATTATGGATATCTATATCGCTTACTTCTTGTGGCGTATGTTAAGGAGTGAAAAATAATGTATCCACAACCAATTCAAAAAGCAGGTCGCTTTACCAACATTAGCTACCGAGTCGCACTGCCTATTTCCATTGTGATGTGGTTATTACCACTTATCGCCGTAATGATGACTTCAATTCGTTCGATGGAAGACATCAACAAAGGTAACTACTGGGGCTGGCCTAGTGAGATTCAGTTCATTGAAAACTACACCCAAGTATTTACCTCGACGTCGATGGGGCAGTACCTCATCAATAGCTTAATCATCACATTGCCAGCGGTTGCTGGTGCCGTGGCGTTGTCGACACTGGCTGGTTATGCCTTGGCTAAATACAACTTCAAAGCCAATGTGTGGATTTTTGCGATGTTCATCGCGGGTAACTTTGTTCCGTTCCAAATTCTGATGATTCCAGTTCGTGATTTAACGATTGGACTCGGTCTATACGACACTCACTGGGCATTGATTTTTTTCCATATCGCTTTCCAAGCCGGTTTTTGTACCTTGTTCATGCGTAACTTTATTGTCGGGATCCCTGATGCCCTGATCGAAGCGGCGCGTGTTGAAGGGGTGAGTGAATGGAAAATATTCTGGCATGTCGTACTCCCTCTGGTTCGCCCTGCTTTAGCGGCGTTAGCCGTATTGGTGTTTACCTTTATTTGGAACGATTTCTTCTGGGCTCTAGTACTGGTTCAGAGTGATGATGTTCGTCCTGTGACTGCGGGTCTGAGCTCACTTCAAGGCCAATGGCTGGCGTCTTGGCAGTTTATGTCAGCGGGTGCCGTGGTCGCGGCTATCCCACCGGTAGTGCTGTTCTTTACCATGCAAAAGCACTTTATCGCAGGCCTAACATTAGGTGCGACCAAAGGGTAAATCACGAGATAAGAATCGATACACGAATCTAGCAATAGCGAAGGCTTTAAGTCGTTATTGCTACCGACATCCCGAATGGATGAATCATTGAAGAGAAACTAAAACACGAACAACCCTACGAGATAAAACAATAAGAATTGGACTTAGAGAGCTTAGCTCCATAACAAGGACCTCAATATGAAATACGTGAAACATATCGCTGCCAGTGCAGTGCTCGCTGCCTCCATGTCTGCAACATCGTTTGCAGGAACACTCGTTATCAACTCTGATGCTTCTGATCCTGCGCCAAAAGAGGCGTGGGGCGAGATCATTAACCGCTTTGAAAAAGAAAACCCAGATATTACGGTGAAGTACAACTTGTACGATCACGAGTCGTATAAAACAACGATTCGTAATTGGCTGGTCACTTCGCCGCCGGATGTGGTTTTTTGGTATGCGGGTAACCGAATGAAAGCCTTTGTTGACCGTGGCCTGTTTGAGGATGTCAGTGATATTTGGGCTGACAACAACATGAAGCAAGACTTTGCGGCTGCCGCGCCTGCGATGACAGTACAAGGTAAGCAGTTTGGTGTGCCGTACACGTATTATCAATGGGGTATCTACTACCGCAAAGACATCTTTGAGCAATATGGAATTGCGGAGCCGAAAACGTGGGATGATTTGAAATCTGCGTCTGCAACACTTAAAGAAAATGGTGTAGCGCCGTTTGCTATTGGTACCAAGTATCTTTGGACCGCCGCAGGTTGGTTTGATTACATCAACATGCGTACTAACGGCTTGGATTTTCATATTCAGTTAATGGAAGGCCAGGTGCCTTACTCTGATGAGCGAGTGAAGAAAACCTTCGCTAATTGGGCGGAGTTAGTTGAACCTGGTTATTTCCTAGAAAACCACGCGTCTTATTCATGGCAAGAAGCTCAACCTTTCTTGTACAACGGTAAAGCGGCGATGTACCTGATGGGTAACTTCATCACGCCTAACTTCCCAGCTGAGTTGGATGGCAAGATGGATTTCTTCCAGTTCCCGGTGATCGACCCAAGTGTTCCTATGTCTGAAGATGCACCAATGGATACGCTGCACATACCTTCAAAAGCGAAAAACAAAGAAGATGCTCGTAAGTTCTTAGAGTTTGTTGCTCGCGCTGAAAACCAGCAGCTGATCAATGAGATGCTGTTACAGATTCCAACCAACAACAAAGCTAAAGCGAAGTCTGACCCGTTCTTAGACAAAGGCGTCGCGATGTTGGCATCCAGTGATGGTACGGCTCAATTCTATGACCGAGACACTGATCCTGCGATGGCCAAAGAAGGCATGAAAGGCTTCCAAGAGTTTATGGTTCACCCTGAACGAATCGATAAAATCTTGAAAAAACTCGATAAAGTGAGCAAGCGTACCTTTAAGTAATATTTCAATAGCCGCAGCTGTTCTGGCTGCGGCTTTTTTTCTTCTCTTAAGGGATTATTGCAAGAGCTGTTTAGTTGGCGTTCGTAATGTTTGAACGCAATGAGGCGCTGAGCATCACTTGCAATGGTTCACGTTAAACGGCTTTTGGTAAGGAACACGTCATGAGAACTTTCTCTCAAATCATCTCTGCCCGTGAGTGGGAAAATCAACACATCACCCATCATAATGTTGTTGAGGCTCATGCTCCTTTAAATAGTTACACCTCGTTGGTTGAGGCTATGACGAAGAGCTCGTCGAGTGTTATGTCTCTCAATGGGACTTGGAAGTTTCAGCTGTTCGATTCACCAGAGTTGGTTTGCGAAGAGGTAGTATCGGAACATTTTGATGATTCTTCATGGAAGTCGATTTCAGTGCCAAGCAACTGGCAGATGCAAGGCTTTGATAAACCGATCTATACCAATGTGAAATATCCTTTCGCTGATAACCCTCCCTTCGTCCCTAGCGATAATCCAACAGGGCTCTACCGAACGCGTTTTAACTGCACGGAACCGGAGTTATTAGATACCCATAGGCTGACCTTCGACGGCGTGAATTCTGCTTTTCATTTGTGGTGCAACGGCAAGTGGGTTGGCTATTCGCAAGACAGTCGATTACCGGCTGAATTTGACGTGTCTGAATACTTGCAAGCGGGCGAGAACACGCTGGTAGTGATGGTGCTGCGTTGGTCTGATGGTTCTTATCTTGAAGACCAAGACATGTGGTGGCTCAGCGGCATATTCCGTGATGTGACTTTATTGAGAAAGCCCAAGGTCGCAATCGAGGATGTTGGTATTGATACTCAGCTAGATGCTTGCTATCGCGATGCGGTTTTAAATATTTCTACGCAAATAACCAAGCACAGCAATGATGTAGAAAGCTGCTATAAGCTGAAAGCTGAACTTTATGATGCTCAAGGACAGTTGGTTTTCGAACCTCAAATCGTGGGTTTTGGTGAGCGTTATGTCGATGAAAAAGGGCCGTGGTCTGAAGTCGCAGAACACCGCATTTCAGTGGTGAACCCGAACAAGTGGAGTGCCGAGTCACCCTACTTATATCGCTGTGTGGTGTCATTGCTCGATGAACATGACGAGCTAATCGATTGTGAGGCTTACGATGTCGGCTTTCGAAGTGTTGAAATTACCGATAGTTTGCTAAAAGTTAACGGAAAACCGTTGCTGATTCGTGGCGTCAATCGTCATGAACATCACCCTGAATTGGGGCACACCATGACTCGAGAGGGGATGATTCAAGACATCAAACTGCTCAAACAAAATAACTTCAATGCCGTTAGAACCGCTCATTATCCGAATCATCCATTGTGGTATGAACTATGTGATGAGTATGGTCTGTATCTGGTTGATGAAGCGAATGTGGAAACTCATGGTCAATTTCCGATGTGCCGTTTATCCGATGATGCGTCATGGTTGAATGCGTACATGAGACGAATGACAAGGCTGGTGGAGCGCGATAAAAACCACGCCAGCGTGATCATTTGGTCGCTGGGTAATGAATCGGGTATTGGTCGCAATCACCATGCGATGTATCAATGGGTGAAACAAACTGATCCAACACGTCCCGTTCAGTATGAAGGTGGCGGGGCAGATACAGCAGCGACAGACATTTTATGTCCTATGTATGCGCGGGTTGATTGGGATTTACCTGTGGTTGAGAGTCAACCTGAGGTGACACCTCGCGTGGGTATTCGTAAAGCTATCGCTCTACCAAACGAGCATCGTCCTCTTATTCTCTGTGAGTACGCCCATGCAATGGGGAACAGTCTGGGCAGTTTTGATAAATACTGGCAGGCGTTTAGAGACAACCCAAGATTACAGGGCGGATTTATCTGGGATTGGGTCGATCAAGGGATCACCAAAACCGATTCGAGCGGCAAACAATATTGGGGCTATGGTGGTGATTTCGGCGACGAGATTAATGATCGCCAGTTCTGCATTAATGGTTTGGTATTCCCAGACAGGACGGTGCACCCAACGCTACATGAAGTGAAAAAAGCACAGCAGTTTTATCAGTTTAGACTGGTTTCGACTTCGCCTCTGGTGATAGAGGTGCACAGCGAATATTTATTTGTGACCAGCAGCATTGAAACGTTGAATTGGACGGTTACTCAGAATGGTGTAGTAATGAGCGATGGTTGTATCGAATTGATGGTTGGTGCGGGCGAGAGTGTTCAGATAGAGCTCAATGGTGTGACGATTCCTCATACGGCCAACGCGCTTAATTACCTTAATCTCGAAGTGGTATTAAACACCAATACTGCATGGGCGGATAAAGGTCATGTGACGGCGATTGAACAGCTTAGCTTACCTACTCAACCACAATTGATGTTGGATGCTAACCTCTCTCAATTTCCACCGAAAGTGACTGAAACCGACACGCTGCTGACGGTGATTGGTGATGCTTATCAAGTAGAGTTCGACAGATTGTCTGGGACATTAGAAAGCTGGAAAATCAAAGGGGTGGAACAGCTTGCTAGTGGCCTTCGAGATAACTTTTATCGCGCACCATTAGACAACGATATCGGTGTCAGTGAAGCAAACCGTGTAGACCCCAATTCATGGATCGCACGCTGGCAGGCTATGAGGTTAGATAGGCTCACTCCAGAGTGCATCGAATTTTCATCCATCACTCAGAAAAATAGGGTGTCGGTGACTGCAAGAATTGCCCACACGGTGGAAGATCAGGTTCGTTTGTTGTCGACTTGGCAATACCAATTATTTGCCGATGGTGAGGTCAAATTAGATGTGGATGTTCAAGCGGCGAAAGGCTTGCCGTCTCTGCCACGAGTCGGATTTGAGTTTGCTTTGAAGCATGTGCCTGATGGGGTGGAATGGTTTGGTCGTGGGCCACACGAAAACTACCCAGATCGAAAGATGTCCGCACATATGGGGCTATATCAGCAAAGTATTGAACAAATGCATACCCCTTATATTTTCCCATCTGATTGCGGCTTGCGTTGTGATGTTCGTGAGGCAAAAGTGGGCGCATTCGAATTGCAAGGAGACTTCCATTTCTCAGTCAGTCGTTTGGGGTTACAGCAGCTACAGAAGGCAAAACATACTTGTGACTTAACCGAACAAGAACAGCTGTTTGTTTATGTGGATGGCTTCCATATGGGGGTTGGCGGTGATGACTCGTGGACGCCAAGTGTCCATGATGAATTTAAATTATTGAAAGAGCATTACCATTATCAGGTGCGCTTCCATTGTGGTGATATAGGCTAATGTGCAGCGAATAGAGTAAAAGGATCATAGTAGGCCAAATGGTCTAAGTGCTTGTTTTTCGCTTACGTTACTTCAGATATAAAAAAGCACTCAGCGAGAAACTGAGTGCCAAAGTCTGAAATTTATGAGGTTAGATTTTCATTGAATTTCAGAAGACAGGTATAGGTTTTTACTTACTCTGCGTCAGTAAAGAAATCGTTGTATAACATGTATAGGTGGGCAGCACTCCAAGAGAAGTTTGGAGCACCTTGTTGTTCACCGTTTAGCGGGTTGTAGTTCTCACGGATAGGGCCGTCTTGTACCAAGCCATCGGCGTGGTCGAAGAATGCGCCTGCCATTTCAATCGCATCGTCACGGTAGCCGTAGCTGTCCATACCTTTTAGGCCGAAGTAGAACTGGTCTACCCATACACGTCCACGCCAGTAAATATCTGGGCCAAATGCTGGGCTAGAAAGCGCTGCTGTGCCCAGTGGAACGTAGGTGTTGAACTCTGAGGTATCTTTCATCACAGAGACCACGGCATCAGCGTGAGCTTGTGTTGCTGCACCGTTGAACAGTGGTGACCAACCCTCAGGGCCTTTACCACGCTCGACAATCGGTTTGCCTGCGCAGCCATTGGCTAAAGGCTTGTCTTCAATACGAATGTCATAGAAGAAGTTAGTGCCTTCGTCGAACATACAGGTGTTGATGTAGTTCGATAGGTGCTCTGCTTTTTCACGGAACTCTTTCGCTTCTGCGTCTTTACCTAGAATGTCAGCCATTTCTGCTAGGTACTTGTTATCGCTGTACATGTAGCTTGCTTGGTCAACGGACTCTTGCAGCAATGAATAGCCAAGCAAAGTGCCGTCTTCAGCGCGGTTTTGAGCGAATTCAACATCCCAATCACTGCGCTTGCCACCGTTAGCAACGTACGCGTCTAGCTGGTCTTTATCGATGAAACCGAAGGCTGCTGCATCATCACGACCTGATTCCCAAGACGCAGCGGTTTGAGCTGGGCTCTCGATGTAATCGTAGTTGCCTTCTGCTACCACTTTATCCAGTTCAGCTTGGCCTACGACTGTTTCGTGTTTATCGCCACGAACCACGGTGAAGTACATTTCACCTTCAGGTGTGTTGTGTGCTTTGTCGCGTGCTGCGCCGTATTCTGGAACACCGTTGCCGTTGTTATCACGGTTGCGTAGCCACCAGTCGTGGTAAGCCACTAGCTTTGGATACATCTCTTCTAGCCAAGCTTCATCGCTGGTGGTCTTGTAGACTTCCATCACGGCCCATGCAGCTAGGCTTGGTTTGGTATTACGTTCGTTCCAGTTACCGCCGTCGCCGCCACGTTCTGGGCTTAGGTTGTAAGCCAATAGATCTGGCACGTAACCTTCATCCCAAGGGCGAACAGGATCGTCAGCTTGAATTTGGTAGGCAAACATCGCGCGGATGTTATCTTTCGCTACATCTGGGTTGAAGTGAGCCATTGCGTAGGCTTGCTTCCATGTGTCCCAAGGCCAAGTTTGGTTGCCCGAGAACCAACGCGCCGTCACGGATGGTGTCACAGAGTCAAACTCCATCGCACCTGCAGCGCCACGCCAGTTACCGTTTAGGGTTTCCATCGCTTTAACCGCAACACGCTCTTGCTCTGGTGTCGCGTTCGGGTTGGTTAAACCCATCTCAAGATAGCCTTCCCAACGTTCTGCTGATGCGGCTAAGAAGTCGGTAGGGTTTGCCATGATCTTTTTGATTTCAGGCTGTTCCGCTTGCGCTTCTTCTGCCGTTAGAACATGCGAGTATGTGGTGTAGATAGTCGTCGATGCTTCAATGTTTGCCGTTGAAGTAAACGCTAAACCATCAACCGTGGTTTTCGTTGGAATCGACTTGTGAACTTGGTATTCAGACTCACCAGAAGTCAGTAGATCCCATGTCGAACGAACCTTACCGAAGGTCACCTTTAGGCCATCGTCGGTTGCGACGATTTGACGGTCATACTCAGGGTAAGTTTCAGCGATTGTTTTGTCGGTTTGTGCCACGCCTTCTTTGGCGTGCGTCTTTTCTAGCAGTTCACCATCCCACACTAATTCAACCGGTGAGTCGGTAGTGATTTTTGTTTCTAGTAGAGAGGTACGGTTTGAAGCAAAACGCATCGTCATTTCTACAGTCACATCGTCAGATTTTAGTGTCTGAACCAATGCGCCCGGTAGGCTGTAAGCTTCCATAGTGAAAGCCACTTTTTTGCCATCTTTGAACACGCTTAGGCGGTCGAAGTTATCAGCCATGAAGTTGATGTATTCTTCGGTAAGCAGTGCTGTACCTGGGAATCCGCCCATGCCTTCTGCACTGTCTGGCAGTAGGTGACCGTGCCATGCGCCTAGGTCGAAGAATGGGTTAAAGCGTTGGTGGTCATCGAAGTCGTAATCTCGCATGTATTCTGGCGAGCCAGTACGGTCGATAACGTTCTTAAACTCGTTGGCTTGCAGTTGCTCAGCATCAGAACTTGAGCCAGAGATGGAATTTGATGCACAACCAGTAACGACAAGGGCTGCACCGATAGCGAGAGCTGCGAATGATTTATTCAGTTTCATGATCAATTCCTGTTATTACCAGTAGAAGTATTGCATTGCGAACACCTGAGCGTCGCCGATTTCAGTGTCGCTGCCTACGCCAAAGCGGCTATCGAAAGCAGTCGCAAACGCGCCGTTGCCGTATTCATACCAAACGCCAGCATTGATGTAAGAGGTGATTTCTTTGTCGCCATTGTCACCGTCAAAGTTTGCGTAGTTGTAGGCTGCAGATAGGTAAACGCCTTGTGCCGCTTCGTACCATGCACTGGTTTGAATACCAGACTCGCTACCGAAAGACTCTTGGTTGCCTTTATCTGTATCGTGCCAAACACGAGTGGCGAAGTTTTTGTACTCAGCACCCAATAGCAATAGTTCACCACCATCGTTGTTACGAACTTCACCACCACCCATTAGGGTTAAGTCGTCGGTCAGATCGTATTGAAGGTAACCATTGACCATGGCGTTCTTATCTTTCCATTGGTCTGCGAAGCTGTCGTATTTACCGAAGTGAACAAGAGCATCGTCTTCCGAGAAGTCAGACTCTGGCGCGAAAGAAACGCTGTAGCGAAGCTTGCCTTCTAGGTTTTGAATCTTCACACCAAGGTGCACGTCTCGCGTGTTTGAGATCGCGTAGCCGTATTCAACCGTAGGGTCACCCCACCATTGAACGTCATCTAATGAAGAGTCCATACGACCAATCATGAATTCTGTTTTGTTATCTGTGCGGTAGCCAGCGTAAAAGCGGTTGAAACCACCTTCAAAACCGCCCCAGCCGTGGCCCGTTGCCCAAGCATTGCCTTCGTCATCGGCTTGTACTGTCCAGCCCTCCATATAAGCAAGACCAAACCAATTACCGTGCTCGATAGCCAAGCCAGCTTCAATGTAAGTACCGTCTGCGTAGCGGCCTTTATCATCACCTTCGAGTGCCACGTGACCACCAAGGCCAAGCTCACCATAAAAGTTAAATAGGGTTTCAGTTTCTGTCTGAGGAGGCTGAGTATCACTGTGGTTTGCTGCGGACTCTTCCGCGTGGGCAGTGGTACTTAAGGCAGCAAGAATACAGCTTGTAATAAGAGTGTTTTTAGTAAAACTACTTTTCATTTTAATCACTTCTGTGTCGGGGTTATAAATGAAGGTTCGCAAGCAGTTCTGACTTCTAATATGGGGTGCTCTTCAAGGCGTATTGGTCAGGTTACTTACGATCGCAAAACCAATATTAATGATAATTTTGATGTTTAAAATTAATTAAGTTTAAAAGTGTGATCTATTTTTAGTAAATATTTACTTTGTTTTTATTTTGACTTTCAGTTGAATTTGCAGAGGTATGGCTAGGGTTGTAAGTATTCGGGAGGTGAATTGTTTGATGGGTGGTTAGATTGTTGGTTCGAATGTTTTGATTCTTGAATGGCTTTGATTTAATCGAGATGGTTAGTGGAAATGTACCGACAAATAAAAAGGCACTCACCAAATGTGAGTGCCTGAAGTTTAAGTCAGAGTGCCCGAAGTTTAAATCAGAGTGCAGGGTAAACTAAGCGTTCGCCGGTTCAGGTTTTGCTTCTAGTTTTTTCTCTTCTGGAGATAAGCTTTTTTCATATTTTCCGTACTTCCACCACGCGTAGCCAAGGAAGATAACAATCCCGCCTACGTTGTAGAAGATGATGGTCATGATGTCAGCACCTGTTGGGAAGGTTGACGCAAAGAAGCCAACAGTGAAAATGCCGATCAGAATCGAGACCACGGTAATGCCTGTCATACGTGAGCCCATTCTGAAATCACGAGGTAAGTGATCCAACTTCAAACGTAAATTAAGGTACGCGATCATGATGAATAGCGGTGGCAACATCGATGCTGCAGCTGTCATGTTGATAATGGTACTCATCAGATCTTGAACCGTATCGGACGCCAGTGTCGGAATGAACATCAGTGGAATCACAATCAAGAACTGAATCCAAGCCGCACGCTCTGGAACGCCTTGTTTGTTTAGAGCGACCGTTTTCTCACCGAAGATACCTTTAGGGATTTCAGAGAAGAAAATCTTAACGGGTGTTGCCGTCCACATCAGCAGAGAGCCCAGCATCGCCGTGAATGAAACCACACCAACGAAACGGTTCATCAAGATTTCAGACAGGCCAAAGTGTCTTGCTAGCCCTTCAAATACCTGAACTGAGCCGCCTGTGAATTTAAGCTCTTCACGCGAAACAAACACGTTTGCTAACACAGATCCTACCGAGTAAAGCGCACCGATGAAGATACCGGCAATGATGATGACTTTAACGAAAGACTTGTGACCGCCTTTGATGTCGTTAACGTAAACTGCGACCGATTCTGCACCGCCTGCCGCCATGAAGATCCAAGTGATTACGCCAAGGAATGCCCAGTTGAAGCTTGGTGTCATGGCTTCAATGGTGATTGGGTCAGCTGGCTCGATACCGCCTACCAAAGCACCGCCAGATAGCAAGATGTAAGACATCGTTAGCAGCAGCATCAGTGATGATGTTAGTGAGGTGATAGGGCCCAGTAATTTCGCACCGTTATTCGAGATATGAGTCGCGACCGCAAACAAAATAGTACTTAGAATTGCGGTGGTCATTGGCGTGAATATGTACTCAAAACCTAAGAACGCATACGACGCGTAAGCGATGATTCTAGGGAGCAGAGAGGTGAAGAAGAACAGGTTAACAAACCAGTAGGTGTAAGCTGAAATAAACGCCCAGCGGCCGCCTAGAGAGCTTTTAACCCAAGAGTAAACACCCGCTTCAGAGTCTTTATTCAGTGACACAAACTCTGCAACGATCAAACAAAATGGCACAAAGTAAAAGATGGTTGCTAGAAAGAACATCGGAGCCGAGGAAAGGCCGATCTCGATGTTGTTATTAATGATGTTATTGAAGCTGTATACCGCCGCGAAGGTCATAGACAGTAGGGCAAATTTGCCTATCGTACTGCGTTTATTTTCGGACATGATGTTCTCCGGTGAATCACGTTGATGATCGTTATAACTTGGTCCTAGAGAGGGAAGCTCTAGGCCGCACTTTTATTGTTATGTTGGTTTGGCAAACACCCGCTTTGTTTTGTCAGGGTTGGCTCATTGTTGTTTTTATAGATTTACGATCGGACTTCTTTGGGATTTTTTTCTTTGGTATTTCAGTAAACTTATTACCAAAACAAAGAGTTAAAGATTAAGAAGTTCATTGAAGAGATTGCTTGTTTCATGAGCGACGATTTATAAGGCGTGTAGGGGCTTTTTTGTCGCTTTCTTTATATGAATCAGTTTGTCTCTTCAGCAAGAAGATTAAAGATTAAGCGGCGGGAAGTTAATCGAAATTGATCAAATATGTGACCTTGAGTAAATAAATTTAGTTAATGTTTTACCTTGGTTTTTATTTGAGTTTTATTACCTATTAATTGGTGTTTTTCGTGAACTGAAACCTTGACGGAACGCCGTTTTTATTTTTGGGGTTTTTATTTTAATTATCTGATTTAAAACAAAAAAAGCGCCAATTAAGGCGCTTTTAACTAGATGTATAGATTCTGGATTACGACTGCTTAGCCGTTTCTAGCTTTGCTTCTTTACCTGCTTGCTTCTTTTCAAAGCGAGAGATCCACCACCATGCGATACCAGAGAATACCGCTGTCATGAAGACGTTGATGAAGAAGGCTTGAACAAGGTCAACACCTGTCGGGAATGCCGATGCTGTCATGCTCACAATGAAGATACCAATCAGTACCGATACTACTGCAATACCTTGAACTCGAGTACCCATGCGGAAATCACGCGGTGTGTCGTCGTGTTTCAAGCGGAATACAAAGTAGGCCACCATGATGAAGATTGGCGGTAGCATTGCGGTACCTGCTGTTAGATTGATTGCTGTATTCATCATGTCTTGTACAGATTCAGAGCCGAAGCCGTTCACCACAAGCATCACGAATACAAACGCGAACTGCCACCAAGCTGCACGTACTGGCACGCCGTGTTCGTTAAGCTCTGTTGTCTTCTCGCCGTAAACACCTTTAGGGATTTCAGAGAAGTGAATTTTTACTGGAGCTGCTGTCCACATCATCATCGAACCGAACATAGCAACGAATAGGATAATACCGACGAAGCGACCCGTTAGAGATTGTGAAATGTCGAAGTAGTTCGCCATACCTGTGAAGATTTCAACCATGCCGCCAGCGTAGGTCAGTTCATCACGAGCAACGAATACGTTTACTAGAAGAGAGCCCACTGCGTACATTGCGCCGATTGCGATACCTGCACCAATGATAACCTTGATGAAAGACTTGTGACCGCCCTTAACATCGTTTAGGTAAGCGGCTGCGGTTTCTGCACCACCGGCTGCTTGGAAGATCCAACACATGATACCTAGCGTTGCCCAGTTGATGGTCGGTGTCATTGCTTCAAGCGTGATTGGTTCTACTGGCTCATGGTTGCCGCCCAGTGCCATTAGTGCACCGATAACGTAGATTGCAAACAGAGCGAATACACCGTAGGCCACGATCTCGGCAATCTTACCTAGCCAGCTCGCGCCTTTGGTTGAGATGTGAGTTGCTGCAGCAAACAGAGCAATCGAGATAGCCGATGTGACGACTGGCGAGAAGGCGTATTCATAGCCCAACATCGCGTAAGACGCATAGGCGATTACGTTTGGTAGCAGGGATACAAACCAGAAAAGGTTTACGAACCAGTATAGGAAGGAACCTAGGTAGGCTGCTTTTGAGCCTAGTGGTTTTTTTAGCCAGTCATACATGCCTGACTCAGAATTTTTATTTGCTGATACGAATTCAGCAATGATGAACACGAACGGAATGAAGTAAATAAGGGTCGCGAGCAAAAAGATAGGGGCTGAACTCAATCCCAATTCGATGTTGTTGTTTACAATGTTGCGAACGTTAAATACCGCTGCAAATGTCATGGAGAGTAGGGCAAATTTGCCTAACTTACCGCGTACAGATTCAGACATAGTGTCCTCCGAGGAATCACGTAATTATAGTCGTTATTTCTCAATGCTTCCTTGTAGGGAGGAAGCATTGAGGCTTTGTTCAGCATGTTGGAGCCTTGAACGGCAAGGCTCGATACATACTGTGAATAGATAGCGTTATTGTTTATTTATTGAGGAAGTAACCGTCTTCAATGGTCACTTTCAGTACCACTTTTCGAACTCGGTTATCACCGTGGAAACGGTAAGCCTGATTGTTGTCAAAGATCGCCACTTGGCCTTCAGCTAGCTCACGAGTTTCACCGTTCCCCATTAGGTGTTCGCGGTCGGTTTCATCGCTATAAGCTTGGATCTGCTCTAGCTCTGATTTCGCTGCGAATTCAACCGTTTCACGGCCTTCTAGGTAGTAGTGCACGTCGAAGTAACGACGATTACCGGTGAAGTTTTCTGTGTTACGAGCCACACCGTCTTCAATCATGTAAGCCAGTGAATCACCAATTGAATACATCACGCCATCTTTGATGTTTCCGATGTTTTCAATCGCTTCTACACAGCGTTGCCATTTACGACCATCGCGGTAGACGACTTTAAATTGTTCTAAGTTCTCTAAAACGATCATCGCTTATGCCTCGTTCAGTTGTGGTTGAGCTTTTGGTGCATTCACCGTAAAAAACTCATCGCCAAAGTTGTGATTGATTAGGTGCTGCGCATCGCAATCGCCTGCTTGGAATGGAATCAGAGTTAAACCGTAGCGGAACTCGTCCATGTAAACGCGGTAAGAATCGAGCACTTCGCTGCCCCAAGAGTTAGAGCCTAAGCCCATCACTTGGTGATCTAGGTTTAACGTGATGTAACCGCTTTTCTCTAGCTCAATGGTGTGTTGTGCTTGGTGCAGGTTTTGGTTGGTGTAGAACCATGCGCTGAAGTTGATTTCTTGCTGTGGTTTTACTGCAATACCATTACCCGCGCGGCTTGAAAGCGCAGCCCAACGAACGTGTTGGCGGTTGCCGTTGTTCTGTGGGAACGGGTAGTTCTCGAACATGTCTGCAACGGTTGATTGGTACACATCAATCATGTTGGCTTGCTTGCTGTCTTGGTAGTTCTCTTCAGGGCCGCGTCCGTAATATTGGACTTGGTCGAAGTCGCCGTTGATGCCCATATCAAAACCAATCACAGGAATTACATGAGGGTACTCACCGTAACGTTCGCCGCTTAGCTCAACGTTCAATTGGCCTTCAGCATTAACTTGGTAGCGATATTCACAACGCATGCCGAAATCGAATACTGGTGGAGCAATGATGCTGGTGGTGGTGATCTCTACCTTGCCATTTACCTGTTCAACGTTAACGCATTCAAGGTCAATGCTACGGAAGTGCTCCTGCATAATTTGCAAGTGTGCAGGCTCCCAGTAACCATCGTGCTCTTGTTTATGGTTATCGATCATTGGCTTGAAGAAGTTGATTCGTGGTTCTGACTTAATCATCTCTTCGCCATTGACCAACCATGACGTCAGCTTGCCGTTCACTTTCGAGAAGTTCAGTGCGAAGTTGTGGCCTTTGATTAGGTAAGCTAAACGAGACTCTTCCACATTCAGTGCTGTCGCATTGTTGTTAGTGAAGGCTTCTAGCTGTGCTGTGTTCTCTTTCACTTGGAATTGATACACCGCGATGTCGTGGTTCGCTTCGCTGTAAGGCGTACGAGAATCCTTGCGCACGGTAAAGTTCACAAACACTTCGCGCTCATCAAGTTGTGGCAAGTTAAGTGTCAGTTCACGGCTAGAGTTTTCAGCCAGCTCTTCAACCTTGATGTGTTGCACGGCAATGGTTTCACCCTCAGCGCGGACTTCCGCAGTGATGGTGTAGTCATTGATGTTTGAGAACCAAAGCTTGTTGTCTACCGTGAAGGTGCCGGTTTGTGCATCGAAATCGCGAAGCTTCACTGGGGCAATCACTTGCTTGTACTCTTTCAAGCCAGGGCCTGGCGTTTGGTCTGGGTAGATCAGGCCATCCATGCAGAAGTTGTAGTTGTTCGGATAGTCACCGTAGTCACCGCCGTATTTGTAGAATTCTGTGCCTGCTTCATCACGCGCTAGAATGCCGTGGTCACACCATTCCCAAACATAGTGACCTTGAATTGCATCGTGCTTGTAGAACACGTTTTGGTATTCGGTTAAGCCACCTGGGCCATTACCCATTGCGTGTGCGTATTCACAGATAATGCGTGGTTTTTCGTGTGGGAATTCACCGAAGGCATTCATCAGTTGGGCACGTGAGTACATGGTTGAAATGATGTCGACCACTTCAGCATCGCGGTCTTCTTCATAGTGAACCAAGCGGGTGTCATCAATCGCTTTTGCCGCATCGTACATAGAGCGGATATTGCAGCCGTAGCCTGATTCGTTACCTAAAGACCACATGATGATAGAAGGGTGGTTCTTTTGAGCGTGGATATGACGTTCGATACGTTCAACAAACACCGCTTCCCATGCTGCATCGTTAGTGATGCGGCTTAGGTCGCCAACGTTAGCAAAGCCGTGAGTTTCGACATCGGTTTCACCCATCACGAACAGGCCGTAGATGTCACACAGTTCGTAGAAACGTGGGTCATTCGGGTAGTGCGCAGTACGTACTGAGTTGATGTTGTGTTGCTTCATCAACACCAAGTCTTTCTCTACGCGATCCATGCCAACCGCACGACCTTTTAGGTGGTCGTTGTCGTGACGGTTTACACCGTGCAGCATCACGTATTTGTTGTTGATGTAGAACAGACCATCGCGAACTTTAATGTCGCGGAAACCAACGCGTTGTGGAATCACTTCCAACACCTTGCCGTCAGCGTCTTTCAGCGTAAGCAACAGTTGGTATAGGTAAGGGTTTTCAGCGTTCCATTGAACAGGGTTAACCACATCAATAGAGAATTGAGTATCTACATTGCCACCAGTCTGTTGGTTAGGAACAGTTAAGTTATCTACTGAGCCTTGCGAGATAACTTGGCTGCCATCAAGCAATGCGTACTCAAGGGTTGCGTTTACCGCTGCTGCTAGGTTTTCTAGTTCCACTTTGCACGACAGAGTAGCGCTTTGGTAAGCGTCGTCGAAGTCAGTGCGAACGGTAACGTCTTGAACGTGCAGCTGTTCTTTGCCCACTAGGTAAACGTCACGGAAGATACCGCCCGTCCACCACATGTCTTGGTCTTCAATGTAGGTAGAGTCGGCCCACTGCATCACTCGAATAGAAAGTAGGTTGTTGCCTGCTTTTACCTGGCTAGAGATATCGAACTCAGCGGTTAGGCGGCTGCCTTTGCTGAAGCCCACGTACTCGCCGTTTACGTAAACTTCGAAGTAAGTTTCAACGCCATCAAATTTGATGATGGTTTGTTTCTCGTCCCAGCTTTCGCCAAGGAAGAAAGAGCGTTGGTATGCGCCGGTTGGGTTGTCTGATGGTACGAAAGGCACATCAATTGGGAATGGGAAACCTTCATCTGTGTATTGAAGATCGCCGTGGCCTTCCATTTGCCACATGTTTGGAACCGTGATGTTTCCCCAGTCGCTCATTTCCTGAGAATAGAACTCTTCAGGAACCAATAGCGGATTGGTGAAATAGCTGAAATTCCATTGGCCACTCAATAGTTGGAAGTGGCTGCTCAGTTCACGCTGAAACGTTTTTGCATTTTTTTCTGATGCGTACGAGAAGAAGTATGCACGCGGTGCCATACGGTTCTCATGTAAGTTCAGGAAGTTTTCCCAGTTGTTCACGTTGCCTCTCTCTCGGTCTGAATGCAGTTTGCTGACCGACGTTCTTATGCGTAATTGGGTCGTAGTGAATACGAGTATTTTTGGACTGAGGTAATTATTAGTAAAAGTTTTACTAAATGAAATTGGTGAAAACGTTTTACTTTAACTTCATCACGTTTTTTTTGGTCTTTTTACGGTGCTGTGTGATCCACTTAAAAGAATGCTATTGGCTGATTTACGCAGTAGGTTAAAGAGGGAGATATGTGTCGATTGATGTATGTGACGGGCACAAAAAAGGCCACCTTCAACAAAGGTAGCCTTTATTTATGTACTTGATATGTTTAATTATTTTGTTGTATCGCGCAGCTTAAGTTTGCTTGGTACATAGACGCGTAACGGGATGGTTCGGCCGTCGCGTACTTTTTCAATCAGCAGGTTAACGCCTTGAATTCCCATCAGTTCAGAGTGAATACGAACCGTTGATAAAGATGGGAAGGTAAATTTAGCTGTTGGGATGTCGTTTACACTGATCAGCGCAATATCTTCAGGGATGTTTAATCCGTGCTCATGAACTGCTCGTAAAACGCCAATTGCGATGGAATCTGACGCAATAAACATGGCTTTAGGGTAGTCGCCCGTCGCGAGCATCTGTTTTGCAAGCTTGTAACCTGATGAGCTAGAGAAGTCACCACGGTAGATGTCTTGCTCACTGACAACGTTCTTGAGGCCACCATATTCAGCAAAAGCGACTTCACGAATATCAGGGGTATTGACGTCGTCTTGGCCACCAATAAAGCCGATGCGCTCATAGCCTTGGTTGATAAAGAAGTTGGTGATCTCTTTGCTGATCAAAGCCAGGTCGATATCGACAGAGTCATAAGGTTCTGAGTGATCGGTAAAATCGACATAACAGATATTATCGCTCAGCTTTTTAGCTTGCTCGATAACCTCTGGTGTCATTCTACCCACCAACAAAACACCTGTGATTGGTGCTGAATTGATCTGTATTTTACTTTCATAACAGTTGGTTAGCTTAACTTCCATCTTTTCACATTGGGTTTCAATCCCGTGGCGAATCGATAGGTAGTAAGGGTCGTTAACCTCTGCTTCTTGCTTGTAGTTATACAGTGCTAGAAAGTGATGGTTTTGTTTTTTACTGCTAACGGTTTTTCGTGAGCTGCTGGTTTTGTATTCCAACTTCTCTGCAATTTCAAAGATACGCCTTTTGGTCTCTTCCTTGACGCTTAATGTTGGATCTTCATTGAGAACCCTTGAAACTGTAGCCAATGATACATTCGCTTCAGTCGCGATATCTTTTAACGTTGCCATACTCACTTCCTGTTATTGGAACATTGCGCTGCTTTGAAATTGGTATTTAGTAAAAAAGCAATGCACCTCTTTATTCTACAGACCTATTGTAATCAAACTGGACGTCATTGCATTAACTTTTAGTAAAATAAATGCTCAACTCATCTGTGATGTCTCAAATCTAACTGTCTATAATTATCTTATTAAAATTCAATGAATTAGAGGTTAACAGCTATACGTTCTCTCTATGTCATGATCAGTTCCAATGATGAAAGTTAGTGTAAACGTTTACACTTCGTGGTTTTGATCACAGAATTATAGTCAAAATGGCTGCTACTATTTCTGACATACGGTGCTACTGAGCTGAATGTCAGTTCGAGTTAGCCCACGAATGACGACAAAGAGAGGTTGATTGTGAAAGTACTGGTTACGGGCGGCATGGGTTACATCGGAAGTCATACATGCATTCAAATGATACAGGCAGGTATGGAGCCGATCATTGTTGATAACCTTTGCAACAGCAAAGAGCTAGTGCTGAAACGAATCGAATCGTTAACTGGCAAGCGACCAACGTTTTATCTTGGCGACATTCGTGACCAATCTTTTCTAGATGGCGTGTTTTCAGAAAACGATATCCAAGCGGTGATTCACTTTGCTGGCCTGAAAGCGGTAGGGGAGTCGGTGGCTAAGCCTTTGGAGTACTACGATAACAACGTTAATGGTTCACTAGTGTTAGCTCGAAGCATGAAGAAAGCGGGCGTGAAAAGCATCGTATTTAGTTCTTCGGCTACCGTTTACGGCGACCCGGAAGTAGTGCCGATTACTGAAACTTCACCGACCGGCGCGACAACTAACCCTTATGGTCGCAGCAAATATATGGTGGAAGAGTGCTTGAGCGATCTGTTCAACGCGGAGAACGATTGGAGCGTGACTTTACTGCGTTACTTCAATCCAGTCGGCGCACATCCATCGGGCACTATGGGTGAAGACCCACAAGGTATCCCAAATAATTTAATGCCGTTTATTGCTCAAGTAGCCGTCGGTCGCCGTGAAAAACTGGCTGTTTTTGGAAACGATTACCCAACAGTCGATGGCACAGGCGTTCGTGACTATATTCATGTAATGGATTTAGCGGACGGTCACGTCGCAGCACTAAAAGTGGTTGGTGAGAAAGCGGGCTTACACATTTACAACCTAGGTACGGGCAAAGGCTCAAGTGTACTCGAGATGGTTGAAGCCTTCGCACAAGCATCGGGTAAACCGGTTCCTTATGAACTTTGTCCACGCCGCGCTGGTGACATTGCCGAATGTTGGGCAAGTACTGAAAAAGCAGAGCGCGAGCTTGGCTGGAAGGCGACGCGTAGCGTGATGGAGATGACGGCGGACACGTGGAATTGGCAGTCGAATAACCCACAAGGTTACTAAATAACTTTTAAATTATTGAAAAAATAGAGATTCCAGATATCTCGCACCTCGATTCTGGAATGACGGATGAGCATAAGGCTATGAAGTGGTTGCCTTTGCACAAATAGCACAACGAGATTACACGTCATTCCCTACAGCGAGGCACGAGCGTAATAGGGGATCTCCTTGTAGAAGAATTATTCATCTTGGTGAATTGACCAAGACACAAAATTTGAGAGCAATCTAAACATGTCAAAAGTTGAATTTAACCCAGTAGACCACCCGCATCGTCGTTATAACCCATTAACGGGTCAGTGGATCTTGGTATCACCGCACCGAGCAAAACGTCCTTGGAGTGGCCAAGATGAAAAACCATCGACCGCGCAGCTTCCTGCGTATGAGAAAGAGTGTTTCTTGTGCCCGACCAATACGCGTATCTCGGGCGACGAAAACCCAGATTACGACGGCACTTATGTATTCAGTAATGATTTCGCGGCCTTGATGCCCGATTCGCCTGACGCTCCAGAGTCTGAAAACCCTCTATTCAAGACTCAAGGTGTTCGCGGGTTGAGCCGCGTGATCTGTTTTTCTCCGGACCACAGCAAAACGCTGCCAGAGTTACCAGTAAACAAGATTCGCGGTGTTATCGACACATGGAATGAACAGATTGAAGAGCTAGGTAAAGACTACCTATGGGTTCAAGCGTTTGAAAACAAAGGCGAGACCATGGGCTGTTCTCAGCCACACCCACACGGTCAGATCTGGGCAAACAGCTTTTTGCCCAACGAGATTGAACGCAAAGAGAAACTGTTAAAAGAGTACTTTGAACAACAAGGTTCGAATCTTTTAGTGGATTACGTTGAATCTGAAATGAAAGACGGTTCTCGCACTGTGGTTGAAACTGAACATTGGATCGCTGTGGTGCCTTATTGGGCTGCGTGGCCATTTGAAACCATGTTGCTACCAAAAACACACATCCGCCGTATGAGCGAACTGACTGACGAACAACGTGATGATCTAGCGCTTGCGATTAAGAAGCTGACTAGTCGTTACGACAACTTGTTCCAGTGCTCATTCCCTTACTCAATGGGCTGGCACTATGCGCCGTTCTTCGAAGAAGGTACGGACATCGATCACTGGCAACTGCATGCATTGTTCTACCCGCCGCTACTACGCAGCGCATCGGTTCGTAAGTTCATGGTGGGCTACGAAATGTTGGCTGAGTCTCAGCGTGATTTAACCGCAGAACAAGCGGCGCAGCGTCTTCGTGATTTGAGTGACGTTCACTATAAAGATCAGGAATAGCCTGTTTCGTAGATAACGAGTGAGATTCCTGATATCTCGTCCCTCGATTCTGGAATGACGACAGGTGAGAAGCCCATAAGTTTAAGAGCTTAGAAGTATAGAAGTATAGAAGTTTAGTCGCTGATGTTGTCATTCCCTACCGTGAGAGACGAACGATATAGGGAATCTAAAAGAATTAAAGTGGTGCCGTGAAGGGCCATAACCAATTGAACAAAGAGTTTAACCAGAGAGTTTACTTATGTCTGACCTAATCCAAAACGTGAAAGCATCTTTTGAGCAAGTCCTTGGTTACCAAGCGACTCATATTATCCAAGCACCAGGTCGTGTGAACCTGATCGGCGAGCACACTGACTACAACGATGGTTTTGTTCTACCGTGTGCCATTAACTACCAAACGGTAGTCGCCGCGGCTAAGCGTGACGACAACATTGTTCGCGTAGTATCAGTGGACTACGGTAATGCAGTCGATGAGTTCGATTTAACTCAAGAGATCACATTCCAACAAGACAAGATGTGGGCTAATTACATTCGTGGTGTGGTGAAGTGCTTAAAAGGTCGCGGCTTTGAATTTACAGGTGCAGACATCTCTGTAACGGGTAACGTACCTCAAGGTGCAGGTTTAAGTTCTTCTGCGGCACTTGAAGTGGTGATTGGTCAGACATTTAAGGTGCTTTACAACTTAGAGATCACTCAAGCAGAAGTAGCATTGAACGGCCAGCAAGCAGAGAACGAGTTCGTTGGCTGTAACTGCGGCATCATGGACCAAATGATCTCTGCAGAAGGTCGTGCAAACCATGCGATGCTATTGGATTGTCGTAGCCTAGAGACTCAAGCGGTTTCAATGCCAGAAGATATGGCTGTGGTTATCATTAACTCAAACAAGAAACGCGGCTTAGTCGACAGCGAATACAACACACGTCGTGAACAGTGTGAAGAAGCGGCGCGCATCTTTGGTGTTCCGGCACTTCGTGATGTGACCATTGAGCAATTCAAAGCGAAAGAGTCTGAATTGGATGAAATGGTCGCGAAACGTGCTCGTCACGTGATTACTGAAAATGACCGTACTGTTGAAGCGGCTCAAGCTCTACGCACTCATGATATGAAGCGTATGGGCGAGTTGATGGCTGAATCGCATGCATCAATGCGTGATGATTTTGAAATCACGGTGAAAGAGATTGATGCGCTGGTTGATATGGTCAAAGAAGTGATCGGTGAACAAGGTGGCGTGCGTATGACTGGCGGTGGTTTCGGTGGTTGTATTGTGGCATTGGTTCCACCTGCATTGGTTGATGAAATCAAAACAACCGTTGAACAGAAATATCAAGCGGCGACGGGGCTAAAAGAATCTATTTATGTGTGCCAAGCGAAAGACGGAGCAGGCTTAGTTGAAGTAATCTAACGGCTTCGAGACTTAATATAGAGCTTACCAAGTAAAAAGATCATGGTAGGCCAAATGCTAAAGCCTTTACTTCAGGTAGAGGCTTTTTACTGGCACTAGAAGGAATTTAGAATGACACAAGAGCAAAACCTGCATCAATCCATGGCGCAGACTCCAGCCTATGATGGCCAACCCGCTCAGTTAGTGACGCTATCAAATACGCATGGGATTCAAGTGACATTCATGGATATTGGTGCAACATGGTTGAGCTGTATCCTGCCAGTAAAGGGAAACAAAAGAGAAGTGTTGTTGGGTGTTAACTCAATGGAGAACTTCGATAAACAAGCCAGCTATATGGGCACAACCGTTGGCCGTTATGCTAACCGCATTGCTAATGGTCGTTTCAAAATTGATGGTCAGAATTACAAGCTGGAAACCAACCAAGCGGGCAATACCTTACATGGTGGCCCGAACGGATTTGATAAACGCCGTTGGAATATTGCCGAGCAAACCGAAACGTCAGTGGTGTTCAGTCTAGAGTCTGCTGATGGCGACCAAGGATTCCCGGGGAATTTGAATGTGTCGGTACGTTATGACATCACCGAAGACAATCGAGTGTCCATTAATTACTCTGCAACCACAGACAAGCCGACTGTAGTCAACCTAACGAATCATGCGTACTTCAATCTACTTGGCGCTGAAGCTGGACACGATTGTTTGTCACACATTGTCAGTATCAATGCTAATCAGTTCTTACCGACCAACTCGGTGGGTATTCCGTTAGGTAACCTTAAATCAGTGAAATCGACCAGCTTTGACTTCAATCAGCCTATGATGATCTCAGAGCGTTTGTTGGGCGATGAACAGCAGAAAGCAGCAAAGGGTTACGACCACTCTTTCTTATTGGCTGATGGCTGCAAACGCACTCAATGCGCCGCGACCGTAACCTCACCGGATGCGCTCGTCACACTAAAAGTATTTTCAACCAAACCTGCGATGCAGCTATACACCGGAAACTGGCTTGGTGGCACACCAAACCGAAGTGGTGGCAGCTATGAAGACTACGCTGGTTTGGCGCTAGAAACCCAGTTCTTACCTGACTCTCCTAACCACCCAGAGTGGAAGCAGGACAGTTGTATTCTCAAGCCTGAACAAGAATATAACTACAGTACCTGTTACCAGTTTGAATTTTCGGGGGATTCTTCAAACTAGTACGCTCTAGCTCAAAGCGGTTACGTCAATATCTTTTGTTTGTGAATAGGACGATGTGAATTATCGCGTTGTTCTTGGGGGATGAGCAAAAGTGGCGCTCAACAAGAGTGCGGTTTATTAAGCGCAATTGTTGAGTATCTGAGTAAGGTAGGAAAGCCCTAACAGAAGCGATTCTGTTAGGGCTTTTTTTTGTTTATTGCTTGATGAGTCGACCAGAACCTAGACTTTCTCTACCGAATTACGGCGTACCAGAGTTGGAGAGAACATCATTGGTTCAGTTGAGGTGTTTTCACCTTTGGCTAAGTGCAACGCGAGTCGTGTCGCTTTCTCTGCCATCATCTGAATCGGGTAGCGAATAGTGGTGAGCTTTGGATGAACATAGCGGGCAATCAAACCATCATCGAAACCGATGATCGACATTTTGTCTGGCGCTTGAATACCGTTTTCATCAAGGACAGACAAAGCACCAGCTGCCATGTAATCGTTGTACGCCACAATGCCAGTGATTGGCAGTGACTTAGTCAGAAGGTTAGTCATGGCGTATTCGCCACCGTCACTGGTCGGCGCTGAGTATTCAATATAGCTGTCAGAGAGCGCTATTTTGTAATCTGAGAGTGCCGCTAAGTAACCTTGGATACGCTCATCGGCATCTTCAATGCTATGCGATGAGGCGATACAGGCAATGTTCTTATGGCCATGGCGGATCAGATATTCCGTCGCAAGATACGCACCTTTTTTGTTGTCTAAGAAAATACAGTGGTTGGCAATCTCAGCAATATAACGGTTGATCAGTACTAAGCCTTTGACCTCTTTTGCATAGGCAATCAGTTCTTCGTCGGTGAGGCCTTTAGAGTGGATCACCAGGGCGTCACAACGGCTGTTAATCAGCAATTCAATCGCTTGTCTCTCTTCTTCACGATCGTGCGAGCCATTACCGACAAGGATATGTTTTCCGTTCTCACGAGCGACATTGTCGACAGCCTTAACCAGCGTGCCAAAAAAGGGATCGGAGATGTCACCGACCAATACACCAACAGTGTTCGTGCTTTGGCTTACCAGCGCTCGAGCATTGGCATTCGGTCGATAGCCAAGTTTAGACATCGCTTTAGTTACAGACTCTACCGAGCTTGCACTCGCCTTGGGAGACTTGTTGATCACTCGAGATACGGTTGCAACAGAAACACCAGCTTCCTTTGCTACATCTTTAATTGTTGCCATTTTTAACCTCTATACATTGCTTCATCTATTTAACACCGACAATGATAGTAAGGCAACGAAACTCTCATTTTACTTCCAGTAATGAGATCTTTACCGCTTGTAATTATTAGGCTTAATGCTAGTGTAAACATTTACATTTTACTTAATTTTAGTAAATGATTTAATGAGTGAAAATAAACCAATATAGGAAGTGAGAAATGGATACTGTCTCTTATGGTGACTTTGCTAAGTTAGAAATGCGTGTGGGTAAGATCATTGAGGTTGTGCGTCATGAAAACGCCGACAAGCTTTACATAGTGCAAGTGGATGTTGGTGACAAGACACTGCAAACGGTGACCAGCCTAGTCCCTTACTACACAGAAGAAGAGTTGATGGGTAAGCAGGTTGTTGTTTTGTGCAATCTAGCGAAGGCGAAGATGAGAGGCCACACTTCTGAGTGCATGTTGCTTTGTGCAGAAACGGAAGATGAATCTGAAAGTGTATTGCTAACACCTGAACGTGCGATGCCAGCAGGTATTCGTGTCGTTTAAGCTCACTTTAGGTTGGTGAGTCAATGTGTTCACCAACCTAAATCAACTAGCTGCGTACAGTTAGTATCAAGCCATCAATCACACTGTGATGGTGATCGGAAACCCCAGCAAGGTTGCCGTATTTAGGCTGGTGGCGATCATTTTCTAATGGGTGATGCCAACCTTGTGTGTTTTTAACGAAGTGCGCCGCAAAGCTTTCAGACACCTCTAAACATCCTGCTAATACAGTATCGACGTAGGTTTGAACGATAGGGCTGTTTTCGCAAGGTGCTTCAATCTCGTCTTTGATGTAAACCCAGATCGGTTGATCCTGTTTGAATTCATCTTGGCTTTCTATCTGAGAGGCCTTTAATTCGATACGGTGATAACCACGCTCACGGCGATCAAACTCAGCCAGTGCAATATCATCCACCTCAAGCAACACACCATTCACTTGTCCTTCGCCGAGATTGACGATCAAAGGGGATAAGACATAGCTGTCATCGATCTTGCTCCAATGGCGAATCAAGCCATGAACAATCGCAGGGATCGCTTGCCCTGTCTGACCGGTAAGCTGACGTGAAGATGAGTTGATTAAACTGCCATAACCAAAAATATACATCGCGTTCCTTGTCTGTTCTGTTGTATTTGAGACTAGTCTTACTATATGTGGCGAGATAGTAAAAGTCAGTAAGTTTCTATTTATACACCTATATGTCTTTATGACTCTTTTGGTTGTGTTTTTTTGACCTGTTTATTGGCTAGTGAATCTCGTGAGTGGCTGTTTTTACTGGCTTTATCGAATTGGCGCGTTTCATGCAATGTGATCTGCATATTGCATCGAATTTGATGCACACCAAATTTGGTTTAGGTAATACCTTGGCCGCTTATCTGAGAATTAGGAGCGAGTTTGTTAAATATCACAGATAAAAGTGTAGAAGACGCGATTCCAGCCTACCTGCGTTTAGGCTTTCGACCTTTCTTCTTTTTAGGCAGTCTCTATGCCGTGATTGCGATTGTAGCTTGGGTCATCATGTTCCAAAACGGTCAGCCTGAGATTTTAAAAGTTCCCGCACTGTGGTGGCACGTGCATGAGATGCTGTTTGGTTTCTCAATGGCGATAGTGGTCGGTTTTGTGTTAACGGCAGTACAAACGTGGACGGGTGTCAATGGCACCAAGCATTATCGATTAGCTGCGCTAGTCGGTTTGTGGCTCGCACCTCGTATTCTGTTTTGGACACCCGCTCCGTTATGGCTGATCTCGTCGGTTGAGGCGCTGTTCTTAATCTTCGCCGCCTACGAAATTGGTTTCCGAGTCGTGAAGTCGAAAGGCTGGAAGAATCTATTCTTTGTGCCACTGTTTATATTGGCTATCGTGGCGAACTTTGCTAGTTACGCGACCATTAAGGGGATGCCTCCATTCCCATCGTCTGCAGTTTGGCAGGCTATGTTGTGGTGGTTTACCTTGCTGTTATCAGTGATGGGTGGGCGAGTGCTCCCATTCTTTACAGCGCGTCGTTTTGATTTCGAAAAAGCGCAGCCCTTGGTTTGGTTGGAATGGTTAGCCAATCTACCTTTGGTTGGCTTATTTGTGTTGAGCTTCTTCCCATTGACCTTTGCTCAAGTCGGCAATGAGTTGATGGTATTTGCAGGTGTGACACAGTTGGTGCGCTTTATCCGCTGGAAGCCTTGGACAACACTATCAGAACCCTTGGTGTGGTCGCTGCATGCGGCTTACCTATGTATCCCTCTCAGCTTGCTGTTACGCGGTTTGCTAGATAACCCGTTCGCGAGCCATAACATGCTGCACCTGTTTGCGATTGGCGGTTTGAGTGGGTTAATTCTGGCGATGATCACGCGCGTGACAATGGGACATACTGGCCGTGCTATCTATAAAGGGCCAAGTATGGCTTTGGCGTTCTCGGCTATATTTATCGCGGCACTCGTTCGTAGTTTAGGTGTGGCATTCTTCCCGGCGTATTTATTTGAGATGGTCAATATCAGCGCGGGTTTATGGACGTTAGCGTTCGGTCTATTTATCTGGAAATTTGGGATGATGCTGTTAACGCCAAGAGTGGATGGTCACCCGGGCTAAGCCAATTAGTTATCTATTGATATAGATAGGGAAGCTCAGAGCTTCCCTTTTTGATCTTGATAACTCATTAAGTACTCGCAGCAAGGTATTGGCGTACCTGTGTGATGAGATCTTCCTTGGCGTGAGGCGAGATAAAACTGGCTTCGATGGCATTAATACTGAACTGCGCCAATTCGTTTTTGGTCACTGGGTGAGCATTGGCGACGGCGAGGAAGTTATCATTCATATAGCCGCCGAAGTAAGCCGGATCATCGGAATTGATGGTGACGCACAGCCCTTTTCTCAGCAACTCGACGATGTTGTGCTCTTGCATGGTCTCAAACACCTTGAGCTTGGTATTCGACAGCGGGCAGACGGTCAGTGGTGTACGTTTTGCTATTAGCTGTTCCATCAACTCTTCATCTTCTACACAGCGAACGCCATGATCAATTCGGGTAATGCCTAGCAAGCTCAGTGCGTCGCTAATATTTTGTGCTGGGCCTTCTTCTCCGGCGTGCGCGACAGTCAGAAAGCCTTGGTTGATCGCTTCTTGGAATACATGTTTAAACTTCTCTGGTGGATTGCCCTGTTCTGATGAATCTAACCCAACGGCAATGATCTTATCTTTATAAGGAAGGGCTTGTTTGAGTGTTTCAAAAGCGCTGTCTTCATCGAGATGACGCAGAAAGCACATGATCAGTTGGCTGCTGATACCAAGCTCTTGCTCCACTTGATTCAAAGCTCGAGTAATCCCGCCAACGATGACTTCAAAGTCAATGCCGCGTTCAGTGTGAGTCTGAGGGTCGAAGAAGATCTCAGTATGAACCACATTATCTTGCTGACACTTCAACAGATAAGCCCACGTCAGGTCGTAGAAATCTTGTTCATGAATCAGTACGTTTGCACCTTGGTAATAGATATCGAGAAAGGATTGAAGATTGTGGAACTGGTACGCGTCTCGAACTTGGTCTGGGGTCTCAAAGGGAATCGACAGGTTATTACGCTTGGCGAGTTGGAACATCAGCTCTGGCTCTAATGTGCCTTCTATATGTAAGTGCAGCTCAACTTTGGGTAAATTTTTGATGAAGCTATCCATAGCAACTCCTTAGCTATTTTAATTATGAGCGGAGTAGGTGAGACAGTAGAGTCTATAAACCTGAGCAAGCAGGTATCTCTTTCATTTATCTCTGTTTGAGCATAGTTCATTTCATTGTTATCGATAAAATAGGATAGAAGTTGATGGTGAACCGAGAGTTATGAACCGATTGAAATTAGGCGCAAACGATTTGCAGCATTGGAGTGTGATCCGCTGCAAATATTTGCAGCAATATTCATTGATTTGTGCTCTAATACCGCGCTTACCAAGGGATGGTGTTAAAAGATGCTCACTTAGATGGAGTTATCAAAGTTGACCGATCCCTTAATGATCTCCCTTAGGAAAAAATAGAACATGTCTAAGAACAAAAAATTTGATATCCGCCTTACAGAAAAACGCAACGGTTGGTGTGCAGAGATTACTCGTCAAGTAACGTCTCGCAGCACTACAGTATCTAAGCGTGAGTCTGGTTTCGAAACTGAAGCTCTAGCACAAGAGTGGGCAGAGAAAGAGCTAGCATCTTTCATCGCTAACCAAGCTGAACGTAACGAGCGTAAATCAGAGCAACGTAAAGAGCGTGACGAACTACGTCACACTAAAGAGCTTAAAGCTGAGCAAGCACGTGAAGCGCGCGCTAAAGCTCGTGCAGAAGAGCAACAAGACGCTGAATAATTCAGTGCATGACTAATTTATAGATCCCTTAATTTTAAGATAAGGGATTTGTGAAAAAAAGCCCCGATACAACTTTTTTCTTTCGAGTTAAAAGTGTTTTGGGGCTTTTTAGTTTGTGGAGTTCTGTTTTATTGTGTTTAAGAGCTCGGTTTGGCTTCTCGCTTTTAACGTCGAGCTCTTAAACTGTTAAGCATTGTCTGATCAGTTATTCAGTGCAGTTAGCCAATCGTCTTCTGCCACTTCTTCAATGTAGCTTTCTACTGATTGTCCTACTTCTTCATCGTCTTGCTTGAAGTAAGCGATGTGGAACACAGCATCACCTTCGTTGACCAAAGGCAGAGTTTGCTGACCAATCACGATACCGCCTTTGGTTGTGATCACTTGGCCTTCTTGGTGACCCAATGGAGAGCTGATGTAAGCAAGGGTTTGTCCTGCTTCAACCTGTTCGCCAAGTCTTACCATGTTACGCAAAATACCGTCTGATTCAGCGCGGATCCAGCTGGTGGATTTACTCAATACTGGCTCTGGTAACTTCTTACGGTTAGGGCGCAGCATGCCGATTTCTTTCATCACTTGATGCACGCCAAGGTAACCCGCACGAATCGCGAGGTGATCAAAACGCAGCGCTTCACCACCTTCGTAAGTTAATACAGGAATACCCAGTTTTTCCGCTTCGCTACGCAGTGAACCGTCGCGCAGTGGAGAATCAATAATCACGGGTGTTGCGAACGCTTTTGCGATGCGCAGTGTCTCAGGGTTCGATAGGTTTGCACGAATCTGTGGCAGATTGGTACGGTGAATCGCGCCCGTGTGTAGATCCAGAATGTAATCACAGTGCTTTGCCACGTTCTCAAAGAAGGTGTAAGCGATACGTGATGTTAACGATCCTTTCTCACTGCCAGGGAAGCAACGGTTTAGGTCACGACGGTCTGGTAGGTAACGAGATTTATGGATAAAGCCAAATACGTTAACGATAGGCACAACAATTAATGTCCCTTTCAGTTTCTTTGGATCAATCGCATTGGTCAGTTGTCGTGCAATCTCAACACCGTTTAGCTCATCGCCGTGGATAGCCGCATTTACCATCAGTGTTGGGCCTGCTTGGCGACCGTGAATAATTTCAATCGGGATCGAAAGTGGAGAATGCGTGTAAAGCTGAGCCGCTTGCAGTTCAATCTCCATTCGCTGTCCTGGCTGAACAGTATAACCAAGTAATTCGAATGGTTGATTAGGTTTTAGTCTTGCCATTTAGGTTGTTCTCAACATGGTGATAATTCGTTAACACGGAATGTAGCAATCGTTGATTTTTAGTACGAATCAATCGCTTTACGGTGACGACAAAAGTTTTTTATGAAGGGGCTTCTGAATTGGTTTCAGTTTTTTATCTGGCTAATTGAAGGGTGTTTAAAATTTTGAATTTTCTGACAATACATTAACTTAGAGCTGATATTTGTCATTCAGTTCGTTGGTATTATCCACCGCCATTTTTTGGCGGCCAAATTCAAATATTGAGATCAAAATGAAAAAAACAATTTCAAAAGTTGTAGCACTAGCGGTGGTATCTGTTGCTTTATCTGGCTGTGTTGGTAGCAACGCAGTAACGGGTTACCTAATGAAGTTCAACATCAAGGCTGTTGATAACCGTTACGCTCGTGGTGGTTTGAACATGCTACTTGCACCTGCATACGGTCTAACAGTTGCTGCCGATTACCTAGTATTCAACTCACTAGAGTTCTGGACTGGTAGCAACCCACTAACAGGTGCTCCGCACATCTTTGATACTAAGACTGATACTTACCTAGACATCAACCACCAACTTGATCCGTCTCTAACGGAAGCGCCAGTGGGTCCTATCACGAGTGCAGATGTGATCGAAAAAGGTCAAATGCAGCAGATTGATGAAAACACGATCCAAATGGACATTACTTACCAGTCTGGTGAGCGTGCGACGTTAATCGGTGTTCGTGATGGCGAGATGGTGACGTACTTCATCGATGGCGAAGTTGTGGCACAAACTTCAATTGATGAGCTAGAAAGCTACGCGGCTTCACGCGCTTAATTGTTTATTTAGTCACAAGTAGTAGCTACAAAGATTAGATACAAAAACAGGTACTCATTGAGTACCTGTTTTATTTTGTCTCAGATAAACGGTGTTTACTGTAAAACACCATTTACTGAACAAACATAGCTTATCGAATTAAGCTTTTTCTGGGATCGCTTCAAGCAATGCAACCATTTGGTTCCAGAATAGCTCAACGGTGTCGATCTTCACTTTCTCATCAGGAGAGTGCGGAAACTTGATGGTTGGGCCGAAAGAAACCATATCCATGTTCGGGTAAGGTTCTTTGAATAGACCACACTCAAGACCAGCATGTATAACCATGATGTTTGGCTTGTGACCGTAGATACCTTCGTACATGTCACGGAAGATATGCATGATTTCTGAATCTGCGTCTGGTTTCCAACCTGGGTAAGCACCAGAGAACGCGATGTTAGCGCCTGCTAGTTCAGCAACAGAGTGAAGCATGCTTTCTACTTGGCTACGACCTGAATCGATAAGAGAGCGGATCAGGCAAAGTACTGTGATTGAGTTCTCTTCTGTTGTGATAACACCTACGTTTAGAGACGTTTCCACAACACCTTCAACCTCGTCACTCATACGAATCACGCCGTTTGGACATGCGTTAAGTGCCGCGATAAAGCGAGCTTGGTCTGCTGACGCAAGTGCGCCCATTTCTACAGAAGCTTCTTCATTGAAAGTCACGATGCTGTCTTCTACTTTACCTAGCTCTGTTGAAAGCAGCTCAGTGTAGTAGTTGTATAGTGAAGCCAGTTTTTCTTGGTTTGCCGCAGGAACAGCAACCGTTACGAAACCTTCACGAGGGATCGCGTTACGAAGGCTACCACCTTTGAATTCGACGATGCGAAGGTCTAGCTCTTTTGCGTGACCCGCTAGGAAGCGAGCAAGCAGTTTGTTTGCGTTTGCACGACCTGTGTGGATGTCACAACCAGAGTGACCGCCTTTTAGGCCTTTTAGCGTTAGCTTACGTGTTACGAAGTCAGCTGGAATCGCATTACGAGCAATTTCAAATGTCATTGCGCCGTCGATACCGCCAGCACAACCCATGTACACTTCGCCTTCTTGCTCTGAATCGGTGTTAAGAAGGATATCGCCTTCTAACCAACCCGCTTCAAGACCAAAAGCACCAGTCATGCCTGCTTCTTCATCTACTGTTAGTAGAACTTCGATAGGGCCGTGCTGGATTTCGTTTGAAGCAAGAACCGCTAGGCAAGAAGCCATGCCCATGCCGTTATCAGCGCCAAGCGTTGTGCCTTTAGCTGTAACCCACTCACCATCAATGTATGGTTGAATTGGATCTTTAGCAAAGTCATGAACTGTGTCTTCGTTCTTTTGTGGAACCATATCGATGTGAGCTTGTAGCACTACACCTTTTTTGTTTTCCATACCCGCCGTTGCTGGCTTTTTGATGAATACGTTACCCGTTGGGTCACGACGTACATCTAGGCCTTGCTCTGTTGCCCAAGCAATAATGTATTGAGCAAGCTCTTCTTCATGCTTAGAAGGGTGTGGGATTGAGCAAATCTTATCGAAGAACTGCCAGATAGGGGCAGGGGATAATTTACTGATCTCAGAATGGAATTCAGACACGGATGACTCCTTTTTTATTTAATAACCATATATTTAGGTTTTGTATGGGGAAAAACCTAGAACAAAAATCTAAAATATGGGTCTATTTTGATGGCAACAGCATACCACTTGAGCGTTTTGACGAGTAGCGGTTCTAAACCTCAAATAGCTCAAATTTTGAAAGCGATCTTGTCCATCTGATCACAGCTAAGCGCCTTGATGCTTATAAATGGAGCAGGCAAACGTTTGTTTAATTCTATTTTGTAGTTTTATTACAAAATAAGTTTGTAAAATAACCGTAAATGGCCAAAAATGTGACGTATAGCAAAAAATACTTGTAATCTTTTTTCTTTAGGGTATATTAATAACCAACTTCTGAGATGAAGAGTAAATGCTCAAAGGATGAGTCCGTTTTATCGCCTCCAAGGAACCGAGAAATCAAATTCGTTTTTTATTGATTTATTAAGGTGATAGTTATGAAAGGTTTACCATCTGCAATGTTCTGGATTAACAGCTCTGTTTACACTAGCAACTTTGCATACCCTACAAGCTTTGGTTACTAATACCGTAAGCATGTAACTCGAACAGTTTTGTTCACCCCTATATATTGGAATTCTTTTACAGCCCTTTTGGTTGACAGATTCTACCGCCACTCAGTTTTGAGTGGCGTTTTTTTTGCCTGCTACTTTTCCAAACCGCTTTCGCTTGTCACTTTCCTTGCTGTTCTGCGTGGTTGTTTTTTAAACGCCGAAATATCAATTTGCGCCTTATTACTGATCCTGTTGAAAAATACATAACTATTGTGAGTTTGAATTCAGAATTTACTGGCTAGATTATCAATGAAAATAACCGATGGTAGAAAAAACAACCAACTAGTTTTAGTGAGTCTATTGTTGTTAACTGTTTGTTTTTAATGGTTATTTATCGATGATATCTTCATTTTTAATCGCTTTGTTTCATACGGCATTCTGATAAATATCGATTAGAGCCTTAATTCTATCTGGAATTTGTTATTTGATAACTTTATAATCCACAGCCAATCGATTACGCAACCGTTTACTTTTTACCCTTATAGGATTCGATAATGTTCGAAAAGCTATTCAAACTCAGTGAAAATGGCACCAATGTGCGCACTGAAATCATCGCAGGTCTAACAACCTTCCTAACAATGGCTTACATCATTTTTGTAAACCCAATGATTCTAGCTGATGCTGGTATGGACCATGGCGCTGTATTTGTAGCAACCTGTTTAGCGGCTGCTATTGGCTGTTTCATCATGGGCTTTGTTGCTAACTACCCAATTGCTCAAGCTCCAGGCATGGGTTTGAACGCATTCTTTACCTACGCTGTTGTAATGGGTATGGGTTATACGTGGCAAGTTGCTCTGGCAGCGGTTTTCGTATCAGGCGTAATCTTCATCTTCTTAAGCATCTTTAAGATCCGTGAATGGATTATCAACTCGATCCCTATGTCTCTGCGTGTTGGTATCTCTGCAGGTATCGGTCTTTTCCTAGCGTTTATTGCGCTTAGCAATGCAGGCATCGTTGTTTCTAACCCAGCAACTAAAGTCTCACTGGGCGACATTACCGCGATTGCTCCTATCCTAGGCTCACTTGGTTTCTTCCTAACGATTGCTCTTGTTCACCGTGGCGTGAAAGGGGCAGTAATGATTGCGATTCTAGCTATCACAGCTCTTGGCATTGTTATTGGTGACGTTCAATACGGCGGCATCATGTCTACACCACCAAGCCTTGCTCCTACATTCATGCAGCTTGATTTCTCTGCTGTATTTGAAATCGGTATGATTTCAGTGGTATTCGCGTTCTTGTTCGTCGATTTGTTCGATACAGCGGGTACTCTGGTTGGTGTTGCAACGAAAGCAAACCTAATCAAAGAAGACGGCAAACTACCTCGCTTGAACAAAGCACTGCTTGCTGACTCTACAGCAACATCTATTGGTGCACTGCTAGGTACATCAAATACTACTTCTTATGTTGAGAGTGTTGCGGGTGTTGCTGAAGGCGGCCGTACCGGTCTAACGGCTGTTGTTGTTGGTATCTTATTCCTACTGGCTCTTTTCTTCTCGCCACTTGCAGGTATGATTCCGGCTTACGCAACATCAGGTGCACTTTTCTATGTAGCAATTCTGATGATGTCTGGCCTAGTTGGCATTGATTGGCGTGATCTTACGGAAGCAGCACCAGTCGTGGTAACATGTCTGCTTATGCCGCTGACGTACTCTATCGCTGAGGGTATCTCACTAGGTTTCATCGCTTACGCTGCAATTAAGCTGCTAAGTGGTAAAGGTCGCGACGTTTCACCTGCTGTGTGGGTAATGTCGGCTATCTTTATTCTTAAATACATTTTCGCTTAATCGTCTAGATTTCTGCTTAATCGCTGAAGAGGCTATGTTTGAAATAGCCTCTAATAACATGACAAAATTATTAGGTTTTATACTATGAGCAACAAATTCGTTATCACTTGGGACAACATGCAGACTTACTGCCGTCAACTTGCTGAAAAGCAAATGCCAGCAGAGCAGTGGAAAGGCATCTGGGCAGTAAGCCGTGGTGGTTTGGTTCCTGGTGCAATCTTGGCTCGTGAGCTAGGTATTCGTCACGTAGATACGATTTGTATTTCTAGCTACGACCACGATCACCAACGTGATATGACAGTAGTTAAAGCACCTGAAGGTGACGGCGAAGGCTTCCTAATCGTTGAAGACTTGGTTGATAGTGGTGACACTGCACGTAAGCTTCGCGAAATGTACCCTAAAGCGAAACTGATCGCTGTATGTGCAAAACCATCTGGCGCTGATTTGCTAGACGAGTACATTGTTGATATCGCTCAAGACACATGGATTGAGCAACCTTGGGATACTAGCCTAAGCTACGTAGAGCCAGTAAATCGCAAGTCAAAATAAGCGTAAACTTAGTTTTTTGAGAAATGACCCTTTATAGGGTCATTTTTTTTTATATTATTAGTGACAACCATTTCTTATTAAGTATCCCAATGTCTGAACCAGAAGAAACGAGCTCGAACCTTTCGGAAACTTTGTTTGTAAAGCACAAGCAAGCGAAAGAGACCTCAATGTTGACACAATACATGCCAAGCTCTGAAGCGCTATTGGATGAGAAACGTGAACAGCAAAACTCATCATGGTATCGAAACCTAAGACGTCTTCAGTGGGTATGGCAAGGCGTTAATCCAATAGAGCAGGAAGCGGTATTGGCTCGCATCGCGTCATCAGATAACTCTCGTACAACCGATGAGTGGCTTGATACGGTCATGGGTTACCGAAGTGGTAACTGGGCATACGAATGGACCAAGCTGGGTATGCAGCATCAAAATCGTTCTAATGAGAAGAATGGTGAAGAGATGGCTGAAGAGCTATTTTCCGCATCGTTGTGCTTCAGTATTGCGGGTTACCCACACCTCAAGAACGACAACTTGGCAGCTCAGGCTCAAGTGTTGGCCAACGCAGCGTATTCTGAAGCGATCAAGCACACTAAGTTGATCGTCAAGCAGATTGATATTCCATACCAAAACAAGAAGATCAAAGCGAACTTGCATCTAACCAAAACAGATAAACCTCAGCCTGTTGTGATTGTGAGCGCTGGACTAGACAGTTTGCAAACCGATATGTGGCGCTTGTTTAGAGATTACCTAGCCCCTAAAAACATTGCTATGTTGACGGTCGATATGCCGTCGATAGGGCACAGTGCGCATTGGCCTTTAACTGAAGACTCGTCTTGCCTTCACCAAGCTGTGCTCAATGAACTGCCTAACATCCCATGGGTCGATCACCACAAAGTCGGCTTGTTTGGTTTCCGCTTCGGTGGCAATGCGATGGTGAGATTATCTTTCCTTGAGCAACATAAGATTAAAGCGTGTATCTCTTTAGGCGCGCCAATTCACGACATCTTTGTTCATGCCGACAAACTGAAACAGATGCCTAAGATGCATCTAGATGTGTTGGCTTCGCGTCTTGGTAAAGGGGCGGTCGATATCAATAGCCTTTCTGGGCAGTTGATGGCGTGGTCACTCAAGGTACAAGGCTTGCTGTCAAACAGTAAAACCAGTGTTCCTATCTTGGCATTGGCTCTGGAAGGTGACCCGGTTTCACCGCCAATGGATAATCAACTGGTTGCTATTTACAGTGATTACGGAAAAGCGAAGAAAATCAAAGCTAAGTCAATTACACAAGGTTATGAGCAATCCCTCGAATTGGCGATAAAGTGGCTTGAGGATGAATTATTTAGATGACATTTCTCCTAAATTAGTTAAGCATGAAAAGTGTACAAACTAAGTACCTGATACTCAGAGATAATTTATAAAATCCAAATGCGTAGTTTCTACGTATAACAGTCTGAGTAACGTCATTCTTAACATTGAAAATGGAGATTCAATATGTCAGAAGTGACACAACAACCTACGCATTACCGCTTGTTGAATGTTTTAAAGGCGATCGGGCCTTACTTAAGGGAACCGCAATCAGAAGAAGGCCACTATATCTTTGATTGCTTGTCTGTATGTGTGAACGATAAAAAATCACCAGAAGAACGCGAGTTCTGGGGCTGGTGGCTGGAATTGGATAAGTCGGAAGAGGGATATTCGGCGAAGTACAATATCGGCAAGTACAACATCGATGGTAACTGGGATTCTTTGCCGTTACCTAAAAAGGCGGTCGCTGAGGTCTCTCGAACTCAAGAAGCCTTCCACAAAAAACTGGTTGATGAACTTCAAAGTAAGTTTGAAATCAGTATCCAATTAGACGAAGAGTCTGTCGAATTCGTCTAATTTTAAAGGTTACTCTTCTATATAAAGCAAAAAGGTGCGATTTCGCACCTTTTCTGCTTGTGAATTCCCCTTTTGATTGCTAAAACATCACCTCTTATTTGTTTTATCCATAAAAGACTTCATGACAACAAATCATCAAAGCGGGACAACAACACAGCGTAAAACTGTCGTTGTTAAACTGGGTACCAGTGTCTTAACTGGTGGAACATTGGCATTAGACCGCGCTCATATGGTTGAGCTGGTTCGTCAATGTGCTGAATTAAAAAAACAAGGCCACTCTGTGGTTATGGTTTCGTCTGGCGCAATTGCAGCAGGACGTGAGCACCTTGGTTACCCCGCACTTCCCAACTCAATGGCGAGCAAACAGTTGCTTGCGGCAGTTGGGCAAAGCCAGTTGATTCAAGTTTGGGAGTCTTTGTTTGCTATCTATGGCCTTAAGATTGGCCAGATGCTACTGACTCGTGCTGATCTCGATGATCGCGAGCGTTTTCTTAATGCACGTGACACGATCAACGCACTGGTTGAACACGATATTATTCCGGTAGTAAACGAAAACGACGCAGTAGCAACCAACGAAATTAAAGTGGGCGACAATGATAACTTGTCGGCCTTAGTGGGTATTTTGTGCGGTGCTGATAAGCTTTTGCTACTAACAGACCAAAAAGGCCTGTTTACAGCTGACCCTCGTAAAGACCCAAATGCTGAGCTCATCAAAGAAGTGAAAACCATTGATGACACGCTGCGTAAGATCGCAGGCGGCAGCGGTACGACATTAGGTACCGGCGGTATGGCAACAAAACTGCAGGCGGCTGATATTGCTCGTCGCGCAGGCATCGAAGTGATTATTGCTGCGGGCAGTGCTGAAAATGTGGTGTTTGATTCACTGAGTGATAACCCACAAGGCACACGTTTCTTGCCTTTAGCTGAAGCGCTTGAAAACCGTAAACGCTGGATTTTAGCGGGCCCTGCTTCAGCAGGTGACATCGTGGTTGACGACGGCGCAGTAAACGCAGTCAACACCAAAGGCAGCAGCTTGTTGGCGAAAGGGGTTGTTCGAGTTAAAGGCGAATTCTCTCGTGGTGAAGTTACCCAAGTCACAGACAGTAAAGGCAAAGTAATTGCGCGTGGTATCGCCAGTTATTCAAGCCAAGACCTAGCAAAAATTGCAGGCAAGCACAGTAAAGATATTGGCGACATCCTTGGATACGATTATGGGTCAGAAGTCATTCACCGTGACGACCTAGTTGTGATTCAAGAGTAGCTCGTGATGATAAGGCGAATCGCCTTTTTGCATCCAAAGACAGACAGAATTTAGGGAGAGTTAAACGTGGATTTAACTAACATGGGTATCGCAGCAAAAGACGCTGCTTTCCACCTAGCGACCGCATCAACGGCGCAAAAGAATAAAGCATTGGCGATTATCGCTGATGAGCTAGAAGCAAACGCAGCAACGATTTTAGAAGCGAACGCGAAAGACATCGAACTGGGTCGTGAAGCGGGTTTAACTGACGCACTGCTCGATCGTCTACTTCTTAACGAAGAGCGCTTAAGCGGTATCGCTAACGATGTTCGTAACGTGATTAGCCTGAATGACCCAGTTGGCAGCGAAATTGACAGCAAAGTACTAGAAAACGGTATGTCTCTGTCTCGCCGCCGCGTGCCACTTGGTGTGGTGGGTGTTATCTATGAAGCGCGTCCGAACGTAACCATCGATATTGCAGCTCTGTGTCTGAAGACAGGTAACGCAAGCATTCTACGTGGTGGTAAAGAGACGTTTTTCTCGAACATGGAACTGGTTAAGGTTATCCAGTCTGCATTAGAGAAAGCGGAGCTTCCAGCCGCTTCTGTTCAGTACATCGAGAAGCCTGATCGTGAACTCGTTTCTCAACTGCTTAAACTGGACGACTACGTGGATATGATCATTCCTCGTGGCGGCGCTGGTCTGCACAAGATGTGTAAAGAGAACAGCACCATCCCAGTAATCATCGGCGGCTTTGGTATCAGTCATATCTTCGTTGATGAAAGCGCTGATCTTGAGAAATCTGTCGATGTGGTCGAAAACTCAAAAGTTCAACGTCCATCGGCGTGTAACTCGTTAGATACACTGCTAGTGCATGAAGCGGTTGCTGAAGCTTTCCTAACTAAGCTGAAACAGCGTTTAGCCGGCAAGGTAACCTTAGTTGCTGATACCAGTGCAAAATCGCTGCTAGCGGGTTTTGAAGACCAACGTGATGCGGTTGAAGGCGACTTTGACACTGAATGGCTAAGCTACACGCTAGGCGTGAAAGTGGTAGCGGATGTGGCAGAAGCGATTGACCACATGCGTGTACACAACGCGAGTCATTCAGATGCGATCATGACCAATAGCTTAGAGAGCTCAGAGCGTTTCATTAACTCTGTTGGTTCTGCAGCGGTTTATGTGAATGCATCAACACGTTTCACTGATGGAGCACAGTTTGGTTTAGGTGCTGAAGTTGCCGTGTCTACTCAGAAATTGCATGCTCGCGGCCCAATGGGCTTAGAAGAGCTGACAAGCTACAAATGGGTAGGTAAAGCGAACTATTTAGTCCGCGGTTAACGCTGGTCGTTAATTTTACTCCTCAGCTCATTTTTGAAATGGCGGTCGAGTAGCAATAATCAATGAATCACCACACAAAAGGGCCTTAATTGGCCCTTTTTCTTTCCTAACGTTTGGCAATTCCGTTACACTGATATTCAATTATTTGGAGGTGATATGCATTGTCCTTTTTGTTCAGAGAACGACACTAAAGTAATCGATTCAAGACTGGTAGCCGATGGCCATCAGGTTCGTCGTCGCCGTCAATGCCTTGCATGTAGTGAACGTTTTACTACGTTCGAATCGGCAGAACTTGTGATGCCTAAAGTCATAAAGTCGAATGGAAACCGCGAACCATTTAATGAAGATAAAATGGTGGGTGGTGTACAGCGCGCCCTAGAAAAACGCCCAGTGAGTGCTGACGCGATTGAACTTGCGATCAGTACGATTAAGTCACAACTCCGTGCAACTGGTGAGCGTGAAGTACCAAGCGAGATGATTGGTAATCTTGTGATGGGCCAATTGAAAGAATTGGATAAAGTGGCGTACATTCGTTTTGCCTCTGTTTACCGCAGCTTTGAAGACATCCGAGAGTTTGGCGAAGAAATCGCTAAATTAGAGGATTAACTCCTCAATCATGTCAAACTTTACTCCCCTAGATTTTCAAATGATGTCGCGTGCTATTCAGTTAGCAAAACGCGGCATTTACACTACTGCGCCAAACCCTAATGTGGGTTGTGTCATTGTACAAACCGACGGTCAGATCGTTGGTGAAGGTTTTCATGCCAAAGCTGGCGAACCTCATGCTGAAGTACATGCCATGCGAATGGCAGGCGACAAAGCAAAAGGTGCGACGGCTTATGTCACGCTAGAGCCTTGTTCTCATTACGGTCGAACGCCGCCTTGTGCTGAAGGTTTGATTAAGGCTCAAGTAGCCAAAGTGATTTGTGCCATGCAGGACCCAAACCCAAAAGTCGCAGGTCGTGGTATCAAAATGCTACGCGATGCGGGTATTGAGGTTGAAATCGGTTTGCTAGAGCAAGACGCTCTCGACTTGAACCCTGCATTTATCAAGCGTATGCAAACGGGCATGCCATTCGTTCAGTTAAAGATGGCGGCTAGCCTTGATGGGCAAACGGCATTGGAAAATGGTCAAAGCCAGTGGATCACATCGCCAGAAGCACGTCGTGATGTTCAGAACTACCGAGCAAAATCAGGCGCTGTGTTGTCAACTAGCCAGACGGTGATTGAAGACAACGCGTCGTTGAATGTTCGTTGGGCAGAGTTGCCAAGCAGTATCAAAGGTCATTACGCTGAAGACGAGCTGCGTCAGCCGATTCGCGTGATTCTTGATCGTCAAAACCAACTGCGTCCTGAACTCAAGTTATTCCAGACTCCAACATCGGTGTTGAGAGTTGCCGAAGCATCTGCTGATATTGAAGTCGCAACCACAGATGCAGGTCAGCTCGATTTGCACGATCTGATGCGTCAATTACCTGCCAATCATATCGACCATATTTGGGTCGAAGCGGGCGCAACATTGGCAAAAAGCTTGATTGAAGAGCAGCTGGTGGATGAGCTAATCCTTTATTTAGCACCTAAACTTATGGGCAGTGACGGACGAGGTTTGATGGGTGCATTAGGGCTCACTTCAATGTCTGACGTTATTGACCTAGAAATTAAAGATGTTCGACAGGTTGGTGTGGATATTCGCATCGTTGCGAAACCCGTATTTCGAAACAGATAGTAACGAAACCACAGTGGAAATAGTTACTCCAACTACATACGTGTCGTTGACAACAAAAAGAGTTTTAAAATGTTTACAGGAATTGTAGAAGCCGTAGGTACATTGAGTGCAATCACTCCCCGCGGAGAAGACATCACCGTAACGGTTAATGTTGGTAAGCTTGATATGGCTGACGTTAAGTTAGGCGACAGTATCGCTACCAATGGTGTGTGTTTGACAGTTGTTGAATATAACGACCACAGCTACAGTGCAGATCTTTCGCTTGAGACCCTGAAAAAAACGGGTTTTGTCGATTACCAAGCGGGCGATAAAGTTAACCTTGAGAAAGCAATGTTACCAACCACGCGTTTCGGTGGACATATAGTGTCTGGTCACGTTGATGGCGTGGGTGAGATTGTTGAACGTAACCAAGTTGGCCGTGCGATTGAATTCTGGGTAGAAATGCCAGCAGAAATCTCAAAATACGTGGCTCAAAAAGGCTCAGTAACAGTTGATGGCATTAGCCTGACTGTGAACGATTTACGTAAGAACGCATTCAAGCTGACTATCGTTCCTCATACTTCTTCAGAAACCACCATCGACCAATTCAATGTCGGTCGTAAAGTGAATCTAGAAGTTGATGTATTAGCACGTTACATGGAGCGTTTACTGCAAGGTCAGCAACAAGAATCTGAGCCTGAATCTCGATTAACGATGGAATTCTTACAGCAGAATGGTTTTGCCTAACCGTTGATACAAAGTGCGTTAAGCGAGACTTTGTAAAGCGAAGCAATATCATCAGGTTTAAATAGTGTCGGTTCTAGGAAGCAGAACCATTTCAAAGGATATAGAACAATGCCAATTAGTACTCCTCAAGAAATTATTGAAGACATTCGCCTAGGAAAAATGGTTATCCTGATGGATGATGAAGATCGCGAAAATGAAGGCGATCTGATCATGGCAGCAGAACATGTGACGCCAGAAGCGATTAACTTCATGGCGATGTACGGCCGTGGTTTAATTTGTCTGACGCTAACCAAAGAGCGTTCAAACCGCATGGGTCTAGCGCCTATGGTTCAAGATAACAACGCACAGTACACCACTAACTTTACTGTTTCGATTGAAGCGGCAGAGGGCGTAACAACGGGTATCTCTGCATCAGACCGTGCAGTGACGGTTCAAGCGGCAGTGGCGAAAGATGCGAAAGCGGCTGATCTTGTTCAACCTGGTCATATTTTCCCACTGACAGCGCAAGATGGCGGTGTTCTGACTCGCGCAGGACACACAGAAGCAGGTTGTGATTTAGCACGTCTTGCAGGCTGCGAGCCAGCATCGGTTATCGTTGAGATCCTTAACGACGACGGTACTATGGCTCGTCGCCCTGACCTTGAAGTGTTTGCTGAAAAACACGACATCAAGCTAGGCACGATTGCTGACTTGATTGAATACCGCAACAACACAGAAACAACGATTGAGCGTGTAGCACAATGCTATTTACCAACAGAGTTTGGTGATTTCGAGCTGGTGACTTACCGCGATACAATTGATAACCAGATCCACTACGCGATGCAAAAAGGAGACCTATCTGAAGGTGCTCCTTTGGTACGTGTTCACCTGCATGACACGTTCACCGATCTGCTTCATTCAGACCGTGGTACTGAACGCAGCTGGTCGCTAGATAAAGCGATGAAGCGTATTGGCGACGAAGGCGGTGTGTTGGTTATTCTTGGCAACGAAGAGTCGTCTGATTCTTTGATTCACAAAGTGAAGACATTCGAAGCGCAAGACAAGAACGAGCAGCCAACTATGGCGAAGAAGCAGGGTACCTCGCGTCGTGTTGGTGTCGGTTCTCAGATTCTTCAAGATCTAGGTGTGCACGATATGCGTCTGCTTTCTTCAAGCACTAAGCGTTACCACGCATTGGGTGGTTTTGGCCTTAACGTTGTTGAGTACGTTTGCGAATAAACCATGCGTTAGCAAGCAGACGTTTCTCCGTTTGTAGCAACATAATTTACCGATGATTTCAGTGGCTCTTTTGGTGATAAATCTTGCCAAAAGAGCAAAGTAGCCAAGTCCGACTCAAAACGTGTTCAACACACAAACTTGGTTACTCGCTGTTCCTATATGCTTGGGATCAGCGCTGCATTATCATCTTTACATTGCCGGTGTCTGTTCTTCTAAATTACCATTAGATATTGCTCACAGTTTTGTGCTAGAATCCGGCGATTCTCACTTGATGAAAATAGTTAAAGGAAGGCTTATGAAAGTGATCGAGGGTGGCTTCCCAGCGCCAAATGCAAAAATTGCTATCGTTATTGCTCGTTTCAACAGTTTTATTAACGAAAGTTTACTTTCTGGTGCAATCGATACTTTAAAGCGTCATGGACAAGTAAGCGAAGACAACATCACTGTTGTTCGTTGCCCTGGTGCAGTAGAACTTCCACTTGTAGCGCAGCGCGTTGCAAAAACAGGTAAGTTCGATGCGATTGTATCTCTTGGTACAGTAATTCGTGGCGGTACACCTCACTTTGACTATGTTTGTAGTGAATGTAATAAAGGTTTGGCACAAGTGTCTCTGGAATATTCTCTTCCAGTAGCGTTTGGTGTTCTTACTGTTGATACGATCGATCAAGCTATTGAACGCGCAGGAACCAAGGCTGGTAATAAGGGTGCAGAAGCAGCACTTAGCGCACTTGAGATGATCAACGTTCTTTCTGAAATCGATTCCTAATGGGGGCCAGTGTGAAACCAGCCGCACGTCGTAACGCACGTCAATTTGCTCTACAAGCAATTTATTCTTGGCAAATTACTAAAGAAAATATTGCTACCGTTGAAGAACAGTTCTTATCTGGTGGTAAGTATGATGAAGAAGAGCATCATGCTGCAGAGCCTGCTCTTGCTATGCCAGAAACAGACGTTGCATACTTCCGCGACCTACTAACTGGTGTTGCTCTTAGCCACATGGAACTTGATAGCAAGCTTCGTCCATTCGTATCTCGCCCTATGCAAGATCTGGATCTGATGGAACTAGCGCTTCTACGTTTAGCTATGTACGAGATGACTCGTCGCGAAGATGTACCATACAAAGTGGTTATCAACGAAGCTATCGAGCTTGCAAAAGTATTTGCAGCAGAAGACAGCCATAAGTTTGTTAACGGTGTGCTTGATAAAGCTGCACCGCACGTTCGTAAGAAATAAGACGTTCGTATATTGAATCTAAAGGTCAGCTTTTATGCTGGCCTTTTTTGTAACTAAATTTCTGTAATATCCATGATTACGGCGATTTTTATGAGACTAAAGATAGGGCATGTGATGTCTGGCGAATTTAACCTGATTGAAAAATATTTTGTAAATCGACAACCACAACGTAAAGACGTTCTTCTAGCTGCTGGCGATGATTGTGCTTTGGTCAAAGCGCCGGGCAATGTTGAGATAGCGATCAGCACGGACACCTTAGTGGCTGGTACCCATTTCTTAGCTGAGGCGAATCCGGCTTGGGTGGCACACAAAGCGTTGGCTTCCAATATCAGTGACCTTGCTGCAATGGGCGCGACGCCTGCTTGGGTGTCTTTTGCTTTAACCATGCCTGAAATCGATGAAGCATGGCTTGCTCCCTTCTGTGACTCCTTTTTTAAACTCGCAGACTACTTTGGTATTCAGTTAATTGGTGGCGACACAACCAAAGGTCCACTAAGCCTGACACTGACGGTACAGGGCTTTGTTCCTGAAGGACGAGCGCTGCGCAGAGATGGCGCGAAAGTGGGCGACTGGATTTACGTAACAGGTAATCTAGGTGACAGCAAAGCTGGCTTAGAAGTGTTACTTAACCCTGAGCAGAACAGAGCGAAGCCCTATGCTGCTGAGCTTGAAGAGAGACATTATGTGAGCGCCCCACGAGTGTTAGCGGGTCAGGCTCTAGTGAACCTTGCTTCATCTGCTATTGATATCTCTGATGGCGTTATTGCTGATTTAAAACATATCCTTAAGCGTTCTCAAGTTGGCGCGAGTATTGATGTAAGCACGCTGCCTATCTCTCCAGAGTTACGTCAGTTCGCTCCTGATATCACTTCAGCTCAGCAGTATGCGCTAATGAGTGGTGAAGAGTACGAACTGTGCTTTACTGTACCAGAAGAGAATAAAGGGTCGCTGGAAAGTGCTTTGTCACACACTGGTACAAAAGTCACCTGCATTGGCCAGATAAGACCTGTAGAATATTTTGAATTACACAATAATGGTGAACCACTAAGCTGGAACTTAACTGGTTACGATCACTTTAAGGTTAATTGATGACAAACCCACTTTCTCTTATTTCTCTTAAAAATCCTTGGCATTTCTTAGCAACGGGTTTTGGCAGTGGCTTATCGCCTATTATTCCCGGCACAATGGGCACGCTTGCGTCAATTCCGTTGTACCTATTGTTGGTTCAGCTACCGTTTCCTGCTTACGTTGCCGTGGTGGTGGTAAGCTGCATTATTGGTATTAAGATCTGCCAAGTAACGTCTGATGATATGGGCGTGCATGACCACGGTTCTATCGTTTGGGATGAGTTTGCGGGCTTTTGGATCACCATGAGCTTAGTGCCTATGCTGAATATCCCTGCCGATGACTGGAAATGGCTTCTGACTGGTTTTGTGCTTTTCCGCTTCTTTGACATGGTAAAACCTTGGCCGATTGGTTGGCTAGATGCGCGAATTCACGGCGGCTTGGGTATCATGATTGACGATATTGTAGCGGGTATTATGGCGGCTATTTCGTTGTATGCCGTGGCACATTTCGCAGGTTGGTTAGTGTGAGTTAACTGAAGGGCTAAGGTTTAGTTGGCGATACACCAAACTAATTAGCAGATACTAAAAAGGTTGACCCTAGGGCCAACCTTTTTTGTTTGCGGAGCTTACGAGCTTACGTATTAAAGCTACTTGGCAAGATAGTCAGTGATAGACTTCTCAATCCCTTTCGCATCTAAGCCAAGCTCTTCATGCAGCTCACCTTGAGTACCTTGAGCAATAAACTTGTCTGGTAGGCCAAGGTTCAATACTGGCATCAGTAGTTTTTCTTGCATCAAGAATTCAATCACACCCGCACCCGCACCACCTGCAATCGCGTTTTCTTCGATAGTCACTAGTACATCGTGGTCAGCAGCAAGTTGTTTGATCAGAGCTTCGTCGAGGGGCTTAACAAAGCGCATATCTGCCACTGTAGCATCGATAGCATCAGCCGTTTGAAGTGCACTCTCAAGGAAAGTACCGAAGCTTAGGATAGCGACCTTCGAGCCATCTTTTGCTTTTTCGCTTTCGCGAACGATACGACCTTTACCAATCTCAAGAGCGGTAAACTCACTTTGAATCTCAGTACCCATGCCATTACCGCGAGGGTAACGAACGGCACTTGGACCCGTGTGCTGGTGACCGGTGTAAAGCATTTGGCGACATTCGTTCTCGTCGCTTGGTGCCATGATCACCATGTTTGGAATACAGCGCATGAAACTTAAGTCGAACGCACCTTGGTGTGTTTGACCATCGGCACCGACGAGACCTGCACGGTCAATAGCGAACATAACCGGTAGATCCATGATTGCCACATCGTGGATCAGTTGATCGTAGCCACGTTGTAGGAAAGTCGAGTAGATAGCGACAATTGGCTTATCACCGGCAATCGCCATACCGGTTGCTAGCGTCACAGCGTGTTGCTCAGCAATTGCTACATCAAAGTACTGTTCTGGATACTCTTTCGAGAAACGCACCATACCAGAACCTTCACGCATTGCAGGCGTGATCGCCATTAGCTTAGGATCTTGAGCGGCCATATCACACAGGAAGTCGCCAAAAATCTTAGAGAAAGTTGGTTTAGAGCTGGTGCTCTTAGGCAGACTTGAATGTGCAGGATCGAATTTAGGTACGCCATGGTAGCCAATTGGATCTTTCTCAGCTGGCTCGTAGCCTTTACCTTTCTTCGTCATGATATGCAGGAACTGAGGACCTTTTAGATCTCTCATGTTCTTCAGCGTTTTAATCAGCTCATTGACATCGTGACCATCAATTGGACCAATGTAGTTAAAGCCTAACTCTTCAAACATGGTGCCAGGGACAACCATGCCTTTTAAATGTTCTTCTGTACGACGAACGAGCTCTTTAATTGGCGGAACGCCTGATAGCACTTTCTTGCCACCCTCACGAATTGACGTGTAAAGACTGCCAGAAAGAACTTGAGCGAGGTGGTTGTTTAGAGCACCGACGTTTTCAGAGATCGACATCTCGTTATCGTTAAGGATAACCAGCATGTCATTGTGAATATCGCCCGCGTGGTTCATGGCTTCAAATGCCATACCTGCGGTAATCGCGCCATCACCAATCACACTCACGACTTTACGGTTCTTACCTTCTTTCTTCGCACTGATCGCCATACCAAGTCCGGCGCTGATCGATGTTGAAGAGTGACCAACAGATAGAGTGTCGTATTCGCTCTCTTGACGCCATGGGAATGGGTGCAGTCCATCTTTTTGACGGATAGTCGATAAGCGGTCACGACGGCCAGTAAGAATCTTATGTGGGTATGCTTGGTGGCCAACATCCCAAACCAATTGGTCAAAAGGCGTGTTGTACACATAGTGCAGAGCAACGGTTAGCTCTACTGTACCTAAGCCTGACGCTAAGTGACCACTTGACTGGCTCACCGAGTTAAGAAGATAGGTACGTAATTCATCACAAAGCTGTGTAAGCGTCTCTTTTGGAAGTAGACGCAAATCCTCTGGCTTATCAGCCAAAGCAAGAGTTGGGTACTTTGATATATCAAGAGTCATAGGTAATGCGCGCTTATTGTCTTAGTTCTTGCGCTCGATGACGTATCGGGCGAACTCTTCGAGTGACTGGGTATTGTATGGGATTGCAGCCAAAGCTTGAAGCGCTTCCTGTAGCAGAGTTTGCGCTTTTTCTTGAGCGCCCTCTAAACCTAACAAAGAAGGGTAGGTGCTTTTGTTCAAATCTTGGTCAGAGCCCTGTGGTTTACCCAAAGTTTCGGTATCGCTAATGATATCTAAAATATCATCCTGAACTTGGAAGGCTAACCCGATTGCATCGGCGTACTTATCTAATTGAGGCATCACTTCAAACGCTTTTTCGCCAGCAGCCAGAGCACCTAAACGAATCGCACATTTCATTAGCGCGCCCGTTTTATTGCGGTGAACTTCTTCTAACTCTTCTAGCGTGACAGAGCGGTTTTCAGCTTCAATATCAAGTGCTTGTCCAATGCACATACCTTGTGCACCAGAGGCTTCGGCTAGGCGTTGAATCATTCGAACGCGATTGCTTTCACCGTCAGCACTTAATGTACCTTCCGCAAGTATAGTAAATGCCAGAGTTTGTAGGGCATCGCCCGTTAAAATGGCGGTCGCTTCATCGAATTTGATGTGACAGGTCTGATGGCCACGACGCAGTTCGTCGTCGTCCATTGCTGGCAGGTCGTCGTGAATCAGAGAGTAGGCATGAATACATTCGACTGCAGAAGCTGGAGTGTCGAGTTCTTCAGCGGTGCAACCGAGCATCTCCCCTGTAATATAGACAAGAAATGGACGCGCGCGCTTGCCGCCTAAAAGTAACCCATAACGCATTGCGTTGATCAGGTTCTGATTTTGGTGTGGCAGGCGATCAAGCCAAAGGTTCAGTTGCTCGTTATTACGTGCCTGATAAGAGAATAAAGTCTCGATCATAGGGGATCTCATACAATTCGTTATTCTGGTTGTGGGTTAAAGTCACTAAGTTCTGCGTTTTCATCATTTTGCAGTAGGATGCTAACACGCTGTTCAGCATCGTTTAGTTTGCTTTGACCGGCACGAGCGAGGGAGATACCTCGTTCAAATTTTTTCAGCGCATCATCTAAAGCTAGATCACCGTTTTCTAGTTGATCAACCAAGCCGTCGAGCTCTTCGATTGCCGCTTCAAAGCTCATATTTTCAGGTTTCTTAGTAGCCATAATAAATCTGCGCTTGGAAAGATGAACGAACGTTACCTTAGGGCGTTGAGATGGTCAAATGTAACCAATAAATTTTGCTAGAAAGTTCGTTTTTAAGAGGCTTGAAGCCACTTTCATCTAATAACCTCACCTTTATCGAGTTTATGACTGCTCGAGAACGGGGAAGCGGGTAATAGTTGTGATACAAAAAGCAAAAGTGTGATACTTAGGCCAAGAATTTACTAAAAGATCTTATAGTCTTGCCGATAAAAAGATTATCGTCGACATAGAGCTACAAAAAAGCATGAGGAGTGCTCAGTGGATTTAGCAACCCTAATAGGTTTGATTGGTGGATTTGCCTTTGTAATTATGGCAATGATCCTAGGCGGAAGCCTCGGGATGTTCTATGACACGACATCCATTTTGATCGTAGTTGGGGGCTCAACCTTTGTTGTTCTAATGAAGTTCACCATGGGACAGTTCTTTGGCGCGACTAAAATCGCAGGCAAAGCTTTTATGTTTAAAGCGGATGAGCCTGAAGATCTTATTGCGAAAGTTGTAGAGATGGCTGATGCGGCTCGTAAAGGTGGTTTTTTAGCACTGGAAGAGATGGAAATTAACAACAGTTTCATGCAAAAGGGCATCGATCTTTTGGTGGATGGCCATGATGGAGATGTAGTTCGTGCTGCACTGCAAAAAGACATCGCATTAACCACAGAGCGTCATGAGCAGGGCGCGAAGGTGTTCTCTGCATTTGGTGATGTAGCACCCGCGATGGGTATGATTGGTACCTTGGTTGGCTTGGTTGCCATGCTTTCTAACATGGATGATCCAAAAGCGATCGGTCCTGCGATGGCGGTGGCACTTTTAACCACCCTATATGGTGCGATTCTTTCGAACATGGTGTTCTTCCCAATTGCCGACAAGCTTGCGCTGCGTCGTGACCAAGAGACACTCAACCGTCGTTTGGTTATGGATGGCGTACTCGCGATTCAAGATGGTCAGAACCCACGAGTAATCGATGGTTACCTGAAGAGCTACCTAAACGAAGGTAAGCGTACGATTGATGGTGAACCTGCGTAAGAGGAGTTGAAGATGGATGAAGAAAATCCATGTAAATGTCCTCCTCCGGGATTGCCTCAATGGATGGGGACATTTGCTGACTTGATGTCACTGCTGATGTGTTTCTTCGTACTGCTGCTCTCATTCTCTGAGATGGACGTACTGAAGTTCAAACAGATCGCTGGCTCGATGAAATTTGCGTTTGGTGTACAAAACCGCTTGGAAGTGAAAGACATTCCTAAAGGCACCAGCATCATTGCACAAGAGTTTCGACCTGGTCGTCCAGAGCCGACACCGATTGATGTGATCATGCAGCAGACGATTGATATTACGCAGCAAACGCTTGAGTTTCATGAAGGTGAATCTGAGCGTGCTGGCGGTACCATGCGTGATCAAGGCAAGATGACCGGAGGCAAGTCGCCAGAGGTTTCGACTCACGACAATCAAAACTCTGAGTCAGACCAACAGCAACAACAAGCTGAAGCTCAATCGCAAGAGATGGAAACCTTGATGGAAAGCATCAAGAAGGCGTTGGAGCGAGAGATAGACCAAGGCGCGATTGAAGTTGAAAACCTTGGCCAGCAGATTGTGATTCGAATTCGTGAGAAGGGTGCATTCCCATCGGGTTCTGCTTTCCTACAGCCTAAGTTCCGACCTTTGGTGAGACAGGTTGCTGAGTTGGTGAAAGATGTTCCGGGTATCGTTCGAATCTCAGGGCACACCGATAATCAACGTCTTGATTCCGAGCTTTATCGCTCTAATTGGGACTTGTCATCACAGCGAGCAGTGTCTGTTGCTCAAGAGATGGAAAAGGTGCGTGGTTTCTCTCATCAACGCTTGAGAGTACGCGGCATGGCGGATACCGAGCCAGTCGAGCCGAACGATACTGAATGGCAACGTAGCCTCAACCGCCGCGTTGAAATCAGCATCATGCAGGGCGAGCCGCTTTACAGTGACGAAGTGCCTGTTATTAATGAATAGCCGATACGTGTACACACGGTAGCATGCAGATAGCATCGAAAGCCCAACCTTATAATGAGGTTGGGCTTTTTGTTTGCTGGTCTTCAATGGTTCTCTCTGCGGCATTTATGTCGTTTCGAAACCTGCTACTGTTAATAACAAGCGGTTTAATGATGGTGTTACAGCAAGCACTCTTTTCCTTGCTTCACTTTCTCATGTATAATTCGCGCCCTTAGATTTAGATATGATCTATTCTTGCTTCAAGTGCTGTGTAAATTCTCTAATTTACTTGGCGATGAGCGTTTTCAAAATTTTGAACATTAATGTTGTGAAAGTACTATGAAATTTATTGTTAAGCCCCATCCGGAAATTTTTGTAAAAAGTGAATCGGTGCGTAAGCGCTTCACAAGGATTCTAGAGTGCAACATTCGTAACGTTATTCAACGTCGCTGTGAAAGTGTTGCGGTATTCAACCGTCGCGATCATATTGAAGTGACGTCTGAGAGTGACCAGTACTACGCAGAAGTGTTAGAGGCTCTGACTCACACTCCAGGTATTCACCACTCTCTTGAAGTTCAACAGTCTGAATTCAAAGACTTGCACGATATTTACGAGCAAGTACTAGAACGCAGCCGTGCTGACATTGAAGGCAAGACTTTCTCTGTACGTGCTAAGCGTCGTGGTAAGCATGACTTTACCTCTATTGAACTTGAGCGCTACGTAGGCGGCGGTCTAAACCAAGCAGTTGAGTCAGCGAAAGTTCGACTTAAGAACCCTGATGTAACCGTTAAGGTTGAAGTGGCTAACGACAAGCTAAACCAAGTTCTAGCTCGTCACAAAGGCCTCGGTGGCTTCCCTCTTGGTACTCAAGAAGATCTACTGAGCTTGATCTCTGGCGGCTTTGATTCTGGTGTTTCAAGCTACCTGCACATCAAACGCGGCTCTAAGGTTCACTACTGTTTCTTCAACCTTGGTGGCCCAGCGCACGAGATTGGTGTTAAACAAGTGGCTCACTACCTATGGAATAAATACGGCTCATCTGCAAAGGTGAAGTTCATTTCTGTAGACTTTGAACCTGTGGTTGCTGAAATCCTTGAGAACGTAGAAGACGGCCAAATGGGCGTTGTTCTTAAGCGTATGTTCATGCGTGCTGGTGGTATGGTTGCAGACAAGTTCAAGATCGAAGCGTTGGTTACTGGTGAAGCACTAGGTCAGGTATCAAGCCAAACGCTAACTAACCTGCGTCACATCGACAACGTGACAGATACTTTGATTCTTCGTCCGCTTATCAACTGGGATAAAGAAGACATCATCGACCTTTCTCGTATCATCGGTACTGAAGACTTCGCTAAGGTAATGCCTGAGTACTGTGGTGTTATTTCTAAGAAGCCAACAGTGAAAGCGAAGAAAGGCAAACTGGAAGCAGAAGAAGCTAAGTTTAACTTTGAAGTGCTGGATCAAGTGATCGAGAACGCTCGTGTTATGGATATCCGTGACATCGAGAAAGAGAGCCAAGAGCAAGCGCCTGAAGTTGAACAAGTTCAAGCTGTTGCTGAGCACGCTATCGTTCTTGATATCCGTAGCCCAGAAGAAGAAGACGAAAGCCCATTAGAGATCGAGGGTGTTGAAATTAAACACATCCCATTCTTCAAGCTTTCGACTCAGTTTGGCGACCTAGACCAAGCGAAAGAGTACTTGCTGTACTGTGACCGTGGTGTAATGAGCCGTCTACAGGCACTTTACCTACAAGAGCAGGGCTTCCATAACGTTAAGGTTTACCGCCCATAGTGGTGTGTTGACCAAGCGTTAATCATTTTGCAAAGCCGTTTACTGAAAAGTAAGCGGCTTTTTTATTTTCTATTGTGAATGATTTACAGTAGTCAGACAGAGGCGTGAGTTTGGGCGTGCTATCGTCATGCTCAGCTTTGAAATTTTTGATTGATAGAAAGAGTGTGTTCTAAACGGGTTTATAAGTACCGAAGAAGTGTGAGTATCTTGAAGTATTCTGTTACTTTTTAGTGCAACTCAATGGTGCTATTTGTATGTGTTCAGTTGATTATTTGAGTGGGTGTCTGATTCTGTGATTGGCGATGAAAAATAATAAAGATTAATTAGCACAGCTATTGATAAACTTGTTGTTACATTTCTTTGCACATAAAAAAACACCGCCCATAAGGCGGTGTAAACAAATTTGACAGACAGGTCAAAATAAATACAGGAAGTACATGCCTCGTTTCAGTATAAACTGCAACAAAACATTTGGTAGAACTCTACCCAACTCGAAAAGAACGAGTTTGCAAACACAACATCGCAGGAGCTAAGCCAATTGATTCTAGAGAGAATCAAGCCGTTCAGGCTAGCTGCTGCGGGATGAAATATAGAATTTCTCTGGCTGCTAGGCAATGGACAAATTATAATGTTTCAGATAAAAAAAACTAATGCTTATTTAGAGAGTAACTATGTCTCGTCGATTACCCCCATTAAACTCGCTAAGAGTGTTTGAAGCTGCAGCTCGACACTTGAGTTTTACGCGTGCTGCAGAAGAGTTGTTTGTTACTCAAGCGGCAGTCAGTCATCAGATCAAAGCGCTTGAAGAATTCTTATCTTTGAAGCTGTTTCGCCGAAGAAACCGCTCTTTGCTGCTAACTGAAGAAGGTCAAAGCTACTTCTTAGATATCAAAGATATTTTCACATCACTAGCAGAAGCGACAGACAAAGTGCTGGAGCGAAGTGAGAAGGGCGCATTGACCATCAGTTTACCGCCGAGTTTTGCTATTCAATGGTTGGTACCAAGGCTCGCTGACTTTAATCAGCAAGAGCCTGATATTGATGTAAGAATCAAAGCCGTTGATATGGATGAAGGCTCGCTAACCGATGATGTAGACGTCGCTATCTATTATGGCCGAGGGAATTGGTCGGGGCTCAGAGCCGATAAACTTTACCAAGAATACTTAATTCCTCTTTGCTCACCTTCCGTGCTGCTAGGAGCTAAACCTTTAGAATCTCTCAGTGATTTGGCATGTCATACGCTACTGCATGATACATCTCGAAAGGATTGGAAACAGTTTGCTAAGCAAAATGGTATTGATGGGGTAAACGTTAATCATGGCCCTATCTTCAGTCACTCAACCATGGTATTGCAGGCGGCCGCTCACGGGCAAGGTATTGCTTTGGGTAATAATGTGTTGGCGCAACCTGAAATCGAAGCAGGTCGTTTGATTGCACCTTTTGATGAAGTGTTGGTAAGTAAGAACGCCTTCTATGTAGTGTGTCATGAGAAACAAGCTGACATGGGGCGTATTGCGACTTTCCGTGATTGGATGTTGGCGAAAGCGCAAAGTGAACAAGAGGACTTACTTGATGAATAACCTCATCATTGATGGTGAAGACAACCCAATAACCTTTATCTTTGCACATGGTGCTGGCGCAGGTATGGATCATGAGTTCATGCAGTCGGTAGCAAAAGGGTTGGCGTTTAAAGGGATACGAGTGATTCGTTTTAATTTCCCTTACATGATCAAACGTGCTGAAGATGGTAAGCGTCGTCCACCTGATCGAGCCCCTAAACTGCTCGAAGCTTACCAAGATATTATCGGACAGGTAGATGCCGATAAGCTTGTGATTGGCGGTAAGTCGATGGGAGGACGTATGGCGAGCCATTTGTCTGAAGTTGATAAGGTGGCTGCAATGGCCTGTTTAGGCTTTCCTTTTCATCCGCCAGGCAAACCAGAGAAATACAAAGGTGAGCACTTGGCTGAGTTAGCAAAGCCGTGTCTTATTCTGCAGGGTGAACGTGATACCTTTGGTAAGCGAGAAGAGTTTGCTGATTTCGACCTGTCGGATTCGATTCGTGTTGAGTTTATTCCTGATGGCGATCACAGCTTTAAGCCTCGTAAGAGCTCTGGCTACACCGAACAGCAGAACATAGCGTTAACCGTTGAGAAACTATCGGCGTTTATCAAAGAGGTACTCAATGAGAAGTAAGTATTTACTCACGTTTACTGGCATCTCTGGTGCGGTTGCTGTGATGCTTGGCGCCTTTGCAGCTCACGGTTTGAAAGCTATCTTGTCTGAATATCTGCTAGGCGTGTTTGAGACGGGTGTTCAGTACCAATTTATCCATACTCTAGCGATATTGGCGTGTGGCGCTCTGCTGCAGATGAAACTTGGCGCTAAATCACAAAAATATTTTTTCATTGCGGCAATTTGCTTTATCATCGGCATCCTTTGTTTTAGTGGCAGCCTTTATGGCTTGGCACTGACAGGAATAAAATGGTTTGGCCCTATCACTCCGTTTGGTGGTCTACTATTTATCATTGGTTGGGGAGTCTTCTCCTTCGCTGCTTTGAATATAAAAGAGGTAACTCAGTGAAACACGTACTACTTTATTGTCGCTCTGGTTTTGAAAAAGAATGTGCTGGCGAAATTCAAGACAAGGCAACACAACTGGAAGTGTTTGGTTTTCCTCGCCTAAAGAACAATACAGGTTTTGTATTGTTTGAATGTTACCAAGCAGGTGAAGCGGACAAGTTGATCAAAGAGATCGATTTCCAATCACTGATCTTTGCTCGTCAAATGTTGGCAGTGGCTGTTGAAATTAAAGACCTGCCAACCGATGACCGTATTTCTCCAATTCTTGAGGCGCTTTCTGAGAAAGAAGGTTTCCCTCGTTGTGGTGATATCCGTATTGAAACGCCAGATACTAACGAAGCAAAAGAGCTTTTGAAGTTCTGCCGTAAATTTACCGTGCCGATGCGTCAAGCGATGCGTGGTAAAGGCCTGATGACAGCGAAAGATAACGCTAAGAAGCCTGTGCTTCATTTATGCTTCATCGCTCCGGGCCACTGTTTTGTTGGTTACTCTTACCCAACGAACAACTCCCAGTTCTTTATGGGTATCCCTCGTCTGAAGTTCCCATCAGATGCGCCAAGCCGTTCTACATTGAAGCTAGAAGAAGCATTCCACGTATTCATCCCTCGTGATGAGTGGGACGAGCGTTTGGCTCCAGGTATGTGGGGTGTTGATTTAGGTGCATGTCCAGGTGGTTGGACTTACCAATTGGTTAAGCGCTCGATGTTCGTTCACTGTGTTGATAACGGCATGATGGCAGACAGCCTAATGGAAACAGGTCAAATTAAGCACCACATGGTGGATGGCTTTAAGTTTGAACCAGACCGTAAGAACGTAACTTGGATTATCTGTGACATGGTTGAGAAGCCAGCTCGTGTTGCTCACCTTATGGGTGAGTGGATCATCAAAGGCTGGGCGAAAGAAGCACTGTTCAACCTTAAACTGCCTATGAAAGGCCGTTACGATGAAGTACTGCAAGATATCGAGAACCTAAAAGTGTTCCTGATTGAGAACAAAGTGAAGTTCAAGATGCAGGCTAAGCACCTTTACCACGATCGCGAAGAGATCACGGTCCACATTCAGGCGCTTTCAAACATCTCACCGCACTAATATTTACGTTAGTGTGTCAGTGATAAAAAATGCTCCTTTAAGGGGCATTTTTTGTATCAATATTATCGAGTCACAGCGACTTAAGCGTTTGCTTCGTAACGAATATCTTGCAGGTTGAACCCTAAATCAATATCGGTTTTGAGTGCCGATACTTGCTTACATACACGAGCGGATTCGATGTGTTCGTCGAACTTCTTACGATATTTTTTCGGCAGATCTTCTGCTTGATAGGCCGCTTCGATATCTGGGTAAGTGGTCAATATCTCTTTGGCTGCTTTTGGCCCGATACCTGGGATGCCCGGTACTTGGCTTGAGCTTACGCCCGTTAATCCCCAGTAATCCGCCAGTTGTTCAGGTTTAACGCCAAACTCAGCTTCGATAAAGGGTTTATCTAACCAGCGGTGCTGGAAGTAATCTCGGATCTGAAGCGTTGGTGACAACAGTTGGCAGTAGCCCTTATCCGTCGAGACGATGGTGACGGTTTCTCCGTGGTCAGCCACTTTCTTTGCCAGTGTTGCGACGAGATCATCCGCTTCATCGCCATCAGACAGCAGTGAATCAATGCCTAACTCCCACCAAGCTTGTTGAATAGCATCAAGGCCTTTCATCAATGGTTCTGGCATCGGTTTACGATTCTGCTTATAAGCAGGAAGCACATCTGCGCGCCAGCCACGGTCTTGTAAATGGTGATCAAATACCGCGATGATGTGGGTGGGCTTTGATTCATTCAGAATCTTATTGAGAGTGCGAATTGTGGTGGTAATGGTTCTTGCTATATCGGTTGGATCCGGCTGAACAGAGTGCACGCGTCGGATGAGGTTTAAGGCATCGATAATAACAAGATGGATAGACATAAGTTTCCACTAAATAGGCAATAAAAAAGGGGCTGCTAGCCCCTTATAGTAACGTATCACTTGGTGAGTTGAAACGTTGGTAACGTAAACGCCTTAATCACGTGAGGCGATTTTATAGCAAGGCACGTAGTCGGTCCCTCCCGGTAACTTCATTCGATGTTGCTCAACAAAGTCATTCAGCAGTTGGTCCATCTTGGTCATTAGCTCTTTGTCGCCATCAATTAGGAATGGGCCGTGCTTCTCGATCTCCAGAATACCCTCTGCTTTGACGTTACCAGCCACAATGCCTGAGAACGCTTTACGTAAATTAGCGGCTAGGCTTTCTGTTTTTTGGTCCATATGAAGATCAAGCGCCGCCATAGATTCGTGTGTTGGGTCGAATGGCAGTTGGAACTCAGGCTCAATATGCAGTGACCAGTTGTAGCTGTAGGCATCACCGGTCTCTTTACGGTGAGAACGCACATCTGGCATCGCTTGTTTCATGATTTTCGCAGCGCGTGCTGGGTCATCAATCACGATCTCGTAATGTTTCTGAGCATCAGGCCCTAGAGTTTCCCCAATGAACTTATCGATTGAGCGGAAGTAAGCCTCACTCTCTTTCGAGCCCGTTAACACAATCGGCATTGGCTGTTCGGCGTTATTCGGGTGCATCATGATCCCTAAGATGTACAGCAGCTCTTCGGCCGTGCCGGGGCCGCCTGGGAAAATGATGATGCCATGTGCCATACGAACAAACGCCTCAAGACGCTTCTCAATATCTGGCATGATCACCAGTTCGTTGACGATTGGGTTTGGTGGCTCAGCCGCAATGATCGAAGGCTCGGTAAGCCCAAGATAACGATGATCGGTGTAACGCTGCTTCGCGTGACCAATGGCAGCCCCTTTCATTGGGCCTTCCATTGCACCCGGTCCACAACCGGTACAGATATTCAGTTCACGGAGGCCGAGCTCATTACCGACTTCACGAGTGTATTGGTATTCGCTGGCATTAATAGAGTGACCACCCCAACATACAATCAGGTTAGGCTCGATGCCTGGCGTCAACGCACCTGCATTTCTCAAGATACCAAACACAAGGTTAGTAATGTGAGTGGCATTAGTCAGGTTGAGCCTTTGGTTATCGGCTAAGTGCATGTTGACGTAAACAATGTCACGCAGCACTGAAAATAGGTGCTCTTGAATACCCTTGATGATTTCACCATCGACAAAGGCATGCTCTGGTGGGTTGCTTAGTTCGAGCTTAATACCACGCTCACGGCGAACGACTTCGACATCGAACGACAGATATTTGTCGAGCAACTCTTTGGAGTTGTCGGTATGGCTACCCGAGTTCAGGACCGCTAACGTACAGTTGCGATACAGTTGGTACAGATCACTAGACGCGGTTTTCTTAAGACGCTCAACCTCAAGTTGAGAGAGTAAATCCATGCTACCGGCAGGGCTGATATGAGTGATCATAGTGCCTCCTTGTTGAAAAGAGCAGGGGACGTTGAAGTGACCCTCTGGCTCGAGAGTGAGAAGCAAACGTTGAAAGTGTTTGGTTAAAGGTAGGAGAGAGTTAACCAGACGAAACGGATACGACAGCGTTGCTTGCCATGAATGCTTGTTAAGCGAATGTTAATCATTAGCTTAGCAAACATTGAGGGAAATGGTATGTGATAAGTATTTGAAAAAATGAAATAAATTAAATCTAGGGCTGGCCTAGTGCCAAACAAGTTGGTTGGTACCGCGTTGTTTTGCTTTATTTAGAGTCTTATTGAGTCGCTCTAGCACTTCTTCAGGTGTATCTGACTCTTTAAACTGAGTACTTGCCGCGCATAAAGTGATCGTGATTTGCTGGTCACGGAATTTAAAGGGCAGGCGGCTTACTTGAGTTTGAATGTTCTGAATCACCTGATGGCAATATTCATCGGTTTGCTCTGGCAGCAATAACACAAACTCTTCACCTGAAAAACGTGCCACAGTATCGGTGGTGCCTGCTTCTTTGGTAATAGTTCTTGCGATGATCTTGAGTGCTTTGTCGCCCGCGGTGTAACCAAAGCTATCGTTAATTGCTTTGAAGTTGTCGATGTCGAGCAGTACTACGCGTAGCGAGTGTTGCGCGCGGATCCAGCGGCGATACTCAAGCTCTAAGCGATCAGTAAAGGCAGTGCGATTGTAAACCTTGGTTAGAGGATCAAGCAGCATACGCTGAGCCTGATCTTCCAAGCGCTTACGGTAATCTTGCGTCACTTCATAGAGTGAATCTAACTGAGTCTTTCCGTAACTCATTCTCTCTATCAGAGCTTGTTCTTTTTGCTCTGCGTGGTTCAGCCTTTCCGAAAGAGAGGCGATTTCACTGAGTAGCGGATTAATCGACAGCTTTAAACTATCAATATCTTTCGCTTTATCTACCGAGCTTTGGCTTCTAGTGACTAGTTCATTTAACTCAGAGTTTAGACCTTGTCGGTGCTCAAAGTAGCTCTGGCTCTGGTCGGCATTTTGGTCTGCCGTTTTGATGCTGGACGCTAAAGAAGAATTAAGCTGATCGATGAATTGTTCAGACTTCTTACGTTCTAGGTTGGTGCCTTCAATAACCAGTTTGAGGATCTGAAGTGTTAGCTCAAGTAGGTTTTGTGTGGAAACACCAAGCAGCAGCTTCGCTCGAATATCGGTAAGCAGATCACCCGATTCACCCTCGAAGTCGAGTTCAGTGATCAGATGTTGTAGTTCGTTTGATAGGTCGGAAAGGAGCTCTTGTTCCGGAGAGTGCGCAGCGTCAGCAAAATGGGTGCGTGAGTTATTCGCCATAATCTTTATGGCACGCTCATAAATACCGAGAAGTTTCATGGCGTGGTCGACTTTCTGACTGCCATTGCATTCGGAGAAGCTAAGTAAGTTTCGTAGGTCGCGTTTGAGCTGTGCTGGAAGGCCAGTTATGCGCTGCAGCGTTTCCCCACTGTGCTTAATGCTATCGTCCAGATACCCGTTCTGTTTATCCATAGCCAACGTTTTCTGTTTAAGCATCCTTTCTAATACTGCCAGTTTTGGGATCATTGAGCTAATGTCTTTTTGCTTTTCTAGCTCTTCCCTAAGGGCAATGAGGTTTTCATCTAAATGGCTGTTACTACCAACACATGCATCACTTAAAGACGTGACGATACGCTTTAGAACTTTCTGTTCTCTAATAAACTTGAACGAGGTGTCTCTTTGCGTCAAACGGACCTGCTCCAACTGAGATTTCAGCTGGTGGAGTTGCGCCTGAATGTCTTTTTCAAGAATGCCCATAGATGTATTTATTAGCGCCGCGTAGACCGATCTCGATCATTTTGATGAAATTCCGTTACATCGATAATAACAAAACTAAAAATAAGGTCACGACTTGCTGCTCTTAACCGCTCGCAAATCAGTCATCTTTTAGCATTTTTTTGATGTTGTCCTCATTCTGGTACGAGGATTGTATTTTTATTAACCCTTGATTAATCGCATGTTTACACGCTTCTCTTATGTTACCAGTTGCAAGGCTCGCTGCTGGTGCATTATCGATAGCTTTTAGATAGACCCATTGGCTACTGCGCTCTTTGAGACTGATCTCACGGGCGAGATTGGTCGACATCAACAATACGTCGAGCAGCTCTTGATCGTTAATTGCGGTGTAAGCGCGTGGCAAGAATGGGTAGTCAGCGATGCCCATACGGACCGTTCGGTTGATGTTTCGCTCTGTTTCGAAGTCATTCACCCAAGACTGAATCTTTCTGAACATGTCCTCAGGCGACAAATCACGGTCCGCGTTTGGCTCGATATAAAGCAGGTTCGCATCCGAGAAGTGGTAGACACGAGCTGGGCCTTCAAGCTTAGATTTTAGGAATTCACCGAAAGCGTCTTCCAGTTCTAGACCGGCTTTGTAACCGTTCTGCGTGTACATATTGCGTAAGAACGGTAAATCAATCATCACGAAGCGTAAGCGGTCGTTGAGTGGCTCATGAATCAATTCGCCAAGTTGCCACTGTTCGAAGGTCTGGCTGGTTTGTTCTAGCGAATTGGACAGCTTGGCATTCAGCATTCTGAGGTTCGGGAGCTTAGATCGTGAGTGCGTAAACAGGTCTGTTCGTAGTGAGTCGACTTCTTTGGCTAAGGTTTGAATGAGGTAGCCACGGCGAAGCACAAAGAAGAACAAGATAATACTGAACAAGAATAGGGCGAACGATATTTTCTGGAACTTGCGATGCTCTAGTTTGTACTTTTCTAGCTCTTGCGCTTGGCCTGCGTAGTGCAGGGTTTGTTCGGCAAATTCTTTCTGTTGACGGAACGCGTCTTCGCCAACACGGTTGAGTTTTTGCTGCTCTAGAGAGACAAGGCTGTTGTATTGCTTGAGGTTTGCCAATGCTTGCTGTGGACGACCTGCCTGTTCATAACCCAAAGAAAGTAAGTAGTACGAGCGTTGTGAAAGGCGCATGTTCTCTATCTGGCGTGAGATCTCAAGTGCACGTGTCGCATGCTTTATCACGTCTTCGCTTTCTTGTAGGTGATACGCTAACCCTGCAGATAACAGTGCAGCACGGCCTTCCAGCTTTGGAATGTCGGTATATTCCAGCAGCTCAAGGGCACGGGTTAGGTACTGTTCTGCTAGAGGGTAGTTATAAAGGCGTAAGTAGGTCGCCGATAGACTTAGTCGGATATCAATGACTTGGTGGATATCTCGGTCAGTGCTTTCGTGATCAAGAACGTTGAAGAAGTGTACCAAGGCAAGGTTATATTTCCCTTGATAGAAGTACACATCCCCCATTTTCTTAAGCACTTGTGCTAAGACAGGCGAGCTTTCAAAGTTGTCATAGAAATCAGCGGCTTGAGATAGGTGTTCTAACGCTTTATCCAACACTTGGCGCTCAAAGAAAAGCTGCGCAAGTAGGCGGTTGACCTTGGCCAAACGTGAACTTAGATTGCCCTCTACTGATTTCCAGTAGCCATACAACAACTCGGATAACGCGTGGTTGTACTCTTTGTGAGTCAGATAAAACTCGCCGACGGAGATATGGTAGTCGATGGTGACTTTTTCAGAGTAACGTTGATCGAGATAGGTTTTGGCTTCTTGATAGAACTTTTCGGCTTCATCGATCTTGTTGTCGTAAGAGGCGATGTCGGCTTTCAACATGATCAAGCGATAGGTAATGCCTTCCGTTAAGCGTAAGGTTTTATTCACCGACTCTAGATTTGTTTCAATGTTAGTGAGCTCTGATTTTGCTTTGGCTGATTTTCTATCACTCAGCCAAAGTAAGCGAACTTTTAGGATCTGAAGATCTATTTTTAGGTAATCAAGCTTATAGGTTTGCGCTAGCTCGGAGGCTTTGTCGATGTGCTGAATCGCAATACGCATATTGCCAAGGTTGTATTCCGCTTTGGCTAAGATCTTATACGCATCGATACTGCTGTTTGGTGTTCGAATCGAGGAGTCTGTCTCTTCGCGAGAAATAGCTGAAGGGCTTTTCTCGCGTTGATCAGAAAGGACACGCAGCGTTAGGTAGCTGTTGGCCATTTGTTTTGCTTGGCTCGGATCGATCTCAACCAAATTATTGGCTTCATTGAGTAGCGCCGACGAATAAACCGACGCATTGACCGATGTGCTTAAGCTTAAAATAAATAGACTAACAACGTATAACCAACGCATTTCAATGTCCCTTTAAAGATTTGGTAGGTTCAAATAAGTGTGGGTGGTTCTCGCCTGATTATTGGCGAGCCATACGCTTATTGTGGCTTGGTCTATCTTGCTCTGTTGAACGGTATGGGTTGATATCCAGACCACCACGACGTGTGTAACGTGCGAACACAGTTAGCTTCGAAGGTGCACAGTATTTCATGATGTCAGTGAAGATACGCTCAACACATTGTTCGTGGAATTCATTGTGCTCACGGAAAGAAACTAAATAGCGTAGCAGAGCTTCACGGTCAATTTGCTTACCAGAATATGCGATCTCAACGCTGCCCCAATCCGGTTGATTGGTGATCAAACAGTTCGACTTCAATAGGTGGCTGTGCAGTGTTTCTTCAACGTCTTGTTCGCCAGCAGCGCCTTCAAGCAGCGACGCTTCAAAGTCGTAGCTAGTGATTTGGATGTCTTGGTTGTCGATACAGTCACCTTCCATCGTCACGATAGGTTGGTTAGTGTAGTCGGTTACTGAGTTTACATTCACAATCACCGTTTCGCCTGCACATGCCGACAAATCTTGGGTCAGGCGCTCGGTTACTTGATCCCAGTTTTCAAATTGAGTCTGGTTGTAGCTGTTCAGGTACAGCTTGAAAGATTTTGATTCAATTAAATTTGGGCTGGTTGCTGGGATGAAAACTTCACCGACAGCCACTTGTGGTAGACCATTGGTGTTTAGCCACGAAAGCTCGTACATCGTCCAAATATCATGACCAACAAAAGGCAGCTCGCCGTTTAGCGCAAGATCATCGCGATTAAGGCTACGAGGCACTGGTTGCAATAAACTTGCATCGTATTGGTTAGAGTACTCAGTTTTTTGGCCAAGGGTTAAACCCGCTAGCTCTTTTGCGTCAGAATATTTGCTCATACTTTCGTTTCAAATTCGATTAGAATGGGGTCGATTTTACTGAATCCCCCTTACCCTGTCATTAAGTCATCGCTTAATCGGCGCGGAAAGGGCTCGGATTCTATTTATTATTTTGTGTTTAGGAGATTTTCATGACTCAACGTGCTCAAGACGCACTACTTTCTTTTAGTCAGCGATACGTTGACGCGTGGCAGCAGAAACACCAAAGCTTACCTCGTAATGAGGAGTTGGTGGACATCGTATCGCCATGCGTAGAAGAAAAGAGTGGCGATGCCGTGTTGTGGAAGCACTATCCACGTGAGCAATTCGCGGATTTCACCAACGTTGAAACCGGTATTGAGTTGACTCTGCATGAAGACATCAAAACTTTCTACGGCGCACAATTCAGCGCAGATATGAACGCAACTTTCGATGGTAACGAATTGACTCTGTTACAGATTTGGAGTGATGAAGACTTCGAATGCCTACAAGAAAACATTTTGGGTCACCTAGTAACTCAGCGTCGCTTGAAGCTAAAACCAACGGTTTTCATTGCCGCGACCGATGCTGAGCTGGATGTTATCTCTATCTGTAACCTAACGGGTAACGTGATTTTGGAGCGCTTAGGTACCAAAAATCGTGATGTGCTCGCCGAGACATTGGCAGAATTTTTAGAAAAGCTACAACCAGCGGTATAAATAGATGTACGTACTAGAACTTCAATTTGAGTGTTTTGATAACACAACGGTAAGCGCTGTCGACAAGGCGGTTAATGGCTTAATGGATGCACTTCGTTATAACGGACAAGTGTTAGGTCGTGAGTTCCCAATCGTGATGGGCGATGGGGAATTCTATGTTCGCGTTGTGTGCCCGGAGCAAGATAGCTTGCACCCGCGTAATCACTCAGACTTTGTGAAAGTGTGTTTTGATCGCTTGTCTAACGCGAGCCTACTAGCGCCTAAAATGCGTTTGCTAGGTCGAGATCTGAACTCAGAAGAAGTGGCAGAAGATGAAACACCAAGCTGGCAGGTGTTATACACGACATTCGTGCACACCTGTTCACCGCTGCGTAGTGGCGATAGCTTGCTACCAATCCCTTTATATCGCAATCCACCTACCTTCAATGGCGACCATAAAGCCGTGTTGAAATGGCAGACCGAATGGCAAGCCTGTGATGAAGTACAAATGGGTGGTGGTTGTCGCGCGGAACATGCAACGCTAGCCGAGATCAGTGACACGAAGAGTGTGCTGTTTAAACGCGGTTGGGGTCTAAGAGGGCGCATTGAGTATCTGACTAAGGTTCCAACCTACTACTACTTATACCGTGTCGGTGGGATCAGCCTGAAAGATGAAAAAGAGCGCAAATGCCCGCAATGTGGTGGTGAATGGCTGCTAGATGCGCCTATCCACGATATTTTCTATTTCAAGTGTGATGACTGCCGATTGGTGTCAAACATCTCTTGGGATCACCTGAAGTAATCGACTTTGTTTCGCTTAAATCTGAGATGCTTTACTTTCTAGCAAATCTTTATCATTAAAAAAGGGGCTGACGTTATGTCAGCCCCTTCGGGTATCTATACAGTGCTGTCGTTTAGTTGATTACCAACCTTTAACGACGCCACCTTGGAAGATGTCAGAAGCTGCGTTGTACACTTCTTCAGTTTGGTAAGCTTTAACGAAGTTTTGTACGTTTTCAGCGTTTAGGTTGTCTTCACGAGAAACGATTAGGTTTACGTAAGGAGAATCTTTGTCTTCAACGAATACGCCATCTTTTTGTGGAGTCAGGTTGATAGAGCTCGCGTAAGTTGTGTTGATGATAGATAGAGCAACATCATCAAGAGAACGTGGCAGTTGAGCTGCGTCTAGTTCAACAATCGTTAGGTTCTTAGGGTTACCCACGATGTCGCGAACTGTAGCTAGAAGACCTGCGCCTTCACGAAGTTCAAGAAGACCTTGTTGCTCAAGAAGAAGTAGAGAGCGACCTAGGTTTGTAGGGTCGTTTGGTACAGCAATACGAGCACCGTCTTGGATTTCGTCTACCGATTTCACTTCTTTAGAGTAACCCGCAATTGGGTAAACAAACGTGTTACCAGCGATAGTTAGCTTGTAGCCACGGTCAGCCACTTGCTGATCTAGGTACGGTGCGTGTTGGAATGCGTTGATGTCGATAGAACCATCATCTAGAGCTGCGTTTGGTGTTACGTAATCCGTGAAAGTAACCAGTTCAACGTCTAGGCCGTATTTCTCTTTCGCTACTTTAGCTGCCACTTCAGCAACTTGCGCTTCTGCACCTGCCATTACGCCAACTTTTACTTTAGAAGTATCCACTTCTTTATCGCCACAACCTGCTAGAACTAGCGCTGAAGCTGCTGCTGCGATAGTTAGTAAACCTTTAAGGTTAAATTTCATAATAATCTCCTTTTAATAAATCTATTTAATTAGGTTCAGACGACTCTACTCTTTATGTGTGAGTCTTTATCTGTGGTCAACACGGCGAACTAATGAATCACCGATTGATTGAATAATTTGTACCAGCACAATCAACATCACTACTGTCACAGCCATGATGGTCACATCGTAGCGGTGGAATCCGTAACGAATCGCGACATCACCTAGGCCACCTCCGCCTACAGTACCGGCCATTGCTGAGTAGCTCACCAGAGTCACTAGCGTAATCGTTACTGAGTTGATGATAGTCGGTAGTGCTTCTGGAAGCAGAACCTTATTGATGATTTGTGTTGGTGTTGCGCCCATTGATTGGGCCGCTTCCACTAGACCTGTTGGTACTTCAAGTAGTGCACTTTCGATAAGTCGAGCCACGAATGGGATAGCGCCAATCGTCAGTGGAACAATCGCTGCTGTTGTACCGATGAAGGTACCAATCAGCATCTTAGTCAGTGGAATAATCGCAACCATCAAAACTAAGAAAGGTACTGAACGACCCACGTTCACAATCGCACCTAGAATCTTGTTTACTTTGGTGTTCTCTAACAGGCCACCTTTTTTAGTCGTATGCAGAATCACGCCTAGTGGAATACCGACCGCGAAGCCAACAATGCCTGCAACAGCAACCATGTAAAGCGTTTCGCCTGTTGCGCCTAATAGAAGGTTACCGTTAAGGCTGATCCAGTCAGCAATCTCGTTGAAACTAAAGGACATAACCAAGCACCTCTACTTTTACATTGTTGTCGCGTAGGAATTGGATAGCAGCATTATCATCTGCTTCATTACCGAACAGTTCAGCGACCATCATGCCGAACTTCACGCCACCGGCGTAATCAAGGTCAGAACTTAAGATGCTGACATCGATATTGAATTTACGTGCGATTTGCGTCATTAGCGGAGCATCAACCGTTGCACCAGTAAACTCAAGACGCACCAGCGGGTAGCTGCTGTTTACGCGAGTCTCTTGCAAACGTGCTTGGTAATCTTCAGGGATCGTCAGATCCAACGTTGAGCGAATAAACTGATGCGCTAGCTCTGTCTTCGGATGAGCAAAGATGTCACCGACTGTACCTTTCTCTACCAATTCACCGCCGCCAATGATCGCAACCTCGTGACAAATGCTTTTAACCACATCCATCTCGTGTGTAATAAGCAGGATAGTGATGTTCAGCTTGCGGTTGATTTCACGCAGCAGCTCAAGGATAGATTGAGTTGTTGCTGGATCCAATGCGCTGGTGGCTTCATCACATAGCAGTACTTTCGGGTCAGAGGCCAGTGCGCGAGCAATCGCCACACGCTGCTTTTGACCACCACTTAGGTTTGCCGGGTAGGTGTCACGCTTATCAGCAAGGCCAACCAGTTCAAGTAACTCGCTGACTTTCGCTTCAATAATCGCTTTATCTTTACCAGCAAGTTCTAGAGGCAGTGCTACATTGTTAAATACAGTACGAGAAGACAGCAGGTTGAAGTGCTGGAATATCATGCCGATGTTACGGCGCGCTTCGCTAAGCTCTGATTTGCTGAGTTTTGTTAGGTCGATACCATCAACAATCACTTCACCCGAAGTCGGGGCTTCCAACATATTTACACAGCGGATTAGGGTACTTTTGCCTGCACCTGAAGAGCCGATGACTCCAAAGATTTGACCTTGAGGAATGTGGAGGTTGATATCAATTAAGGCATTGATTTCTTTAGTGCCTTGATAAAAAACCTTATTGACTTGATTCACTTTAATCATAGAGAAACCCGTGCAGGTAGAACAGAATAATATGTCGATAGCTCGCTCGATTTACAGACGATGCTATGGTGTTCTATGATCTAAGTCAATAGATATTTTTACGTCTAGACGGCTAAACGTCGATTGTATGGCTAAGCTAGAAACAAATCGTTAACGAACGCAAAACTAAATAGATAGTGATGAAGCAAATAAAGCGTGTAATAATTAATGATTAATAGAGAGTTGATAGAGAACAAAATTTTGTCTAAACCTGCTGTTTTTTTAGATCGTGATGGAGTGATTAACGTTGATCACGGCTACGTACATGATGAGCATGACTTTGAATACATCGATGGTGTGTTTGAAGCGGCGAAAGCGTTTAAAGATATGGGTTATTTATTGGTGCTAGTGACCAACCAATCTGGTATTGCTCGCGGCATGTTTAGTGAAGACCGTTTTCTTTCTTTAACGCAGTGGATGGATTGGAACTTTGTTGATAATGGTGTCGAGCTCGATGGCATTTATTACTGTCCTCACCACGCTGAGCACGGTATTGGTGACTACAAGCAAGATTGTGAATGTCGTAAGCCAAAGCCAGGCATGTTCATTTCTGCTCGTGACTTTCTGAAGATTGATATGGCTAACTCGGTCATGATCGGCGATAAAGCGGAAGACATGATGGCTGCAGAAGCAGCAGGTGTTGGTACTAAAGTCTTGGTAAGAACGGGTAAACCCATCACTGAAAAAGGTGAAGCGTTGGCTAGCGTGGTACTTGATAGCATTAAAGACGTACCCGCTTTCTTAAAAGGCTAAACGTTTTATTTATCACTAAGGTATGGACCTATCATTAGGCACTTACATTAGGTTTGTTCGAACCTGTGAATAGGCTAAGTGTCGTTGACTATATAAAGATGAGGAACGAAGTATGAAAGCTATGTTGGTAGCATCTCTATGTACAGTAGCATTGGTTGGGTGCTCTAAATCAGCAGCCCCTGAGACTGATAGCGCAACATCGAATGATCAATTCGCGACTTATCAATGTGAGTCTGACGTCTCGTTTGATGTGTCTTACCTTGATAATGAAAAAGCGGTACTACGCTTGCCTGATAATGAATACCGCCTGACTCAAGTTCCAGCGGGCTCAGGAACCAAATACATCTTAGATGATGGCACTTCAGAGATGATTAACAGCATCACTTTGCGCACGAAAGGTGACAATGCGCGTCTAGAACTTGGTCGCGTAGTCTATCGAAATTGCCAAAAGTAAGTCATAGTAAGAACTGCTAGTATTTACAAACAGTTAAGTGAGGGAATCTACCCTCACTTTTTCTTCTCTTCCCTTTAACGTTAGACTTTTTATGAGCAAAAAACTCACTATTCTTGATATTGCAAAGCTGTCCGGTGTTGGTAAGTCAACCGTATCACGCGTTCTGACCAATGATCCAAAAGTGAAACCTGAAACCCGTGAAAGGGTGGAAAGAGTAATTCAAGAATCTGGGTACACGCCTTCAAAATCTGCGCAATCGATGCGCGGTGGCAGTCAAAAAGTCATCGGCGTAATCATTTCTCGTCTGGACTCTCCTTCTGAAAACAAAGCGGTAAGTACGATGCTGGCCGAGTTGTATCGAGCGGATTACGATGTCGTGATCATGGAAAGCCAACTTGATAGAGATAAAGCCAATGAGCACCTGCAAGTTCTAAAGCGTCGTAACGTTGATGGCATTATTGTATTTGGTTTTACTGACTGCGATATTCCGGCAATCGAAGCTTGGGAACACAAAGCGGTGGTGATTGCTCTGGATACCGAGAACGTGACGTCGATTAACTATGATAACCAACAGGTGATCAATAGTGCGTTGGTGCATTTATCGGATCAAGGGATCTCTGACGTTGGCTTTATCGGGGTTGATCCTAGTGATAAATCAACCGGTGAACTGCGTCTTAAGGCTTATCTCGATTGGTGTGAAAACACAGGTTCAGTGGCAAACTATCGTACTGGTCAACTTCATCACGAAAGTGCTTATCAGCTGGTGGATGAGGTGTTAACTCCCGCGACTCAAGCGATCGTTTGTGCCAGTGATACGCTGGCTCTTGGTGTAATCAAGCGTCTGCAAGAACTACAACGTGAAGATGTGGTCGTCACCGGCGTTGGTGGCAATGATCTTCTCTCTTTCTTATTCCCACGAGTATTTAGCATTGATCCTGGTTACCAATCTGCAGGTAAGCTGGCTGCTAATCTATTGATCTCTCAGCTTTTAGGCAATTCAGAGATCTCTCATCACACACAATCTCCTATTCTATAATCCACTCAATTAAGCGAAATTGAACCGCTTAGATTAAAATTAGAGTGTGATCTCTTTCAATTAATGGGATTGTTCCCATTTTAATTTATCATTCATACGGGCATTATAATAACCGTAATTGGGAATGTTCCCATAAATCTAAGTCTGAGTGATTATAGCTTGCATGGTTTAGATGAGTAATTGAATGAAACCAGGGTGGGGTAGTATGAGTAAGATAGCGAAGCAAGACGTTGCGCGTCTTATCGAGTTAGTCGGTGGTAAAGAAAACATTGCGAGTGTCAGCCACTGTCTGACTCGACTGCGTTTTGTATTGAACGATACAGAGCAGGCCAACAAAGCTGAACTCGAAAAACTGAAGCTAGTAAAAGGCTGTTTTACTAATGCAGGCCAATTCCAAGTTGTGATTGGCACTGAAGTTGATGAAGTGTACGCACTTCTGATTGAACAGACAGGTAAAGAGGCATCATCAAAAGATGAGGCGAAGCTGGCTGCTCGTCAAAACATGAACTTCCTTGAGCGTGGTATCTCCCATTTAGCCGAAATTTTCGTACCACTGCTGCCTGCCATCATTACAGGTGGTTTGATTCTTGGTTTCCGTAATGTGATTGGCGACATTCGCATGTTCGACGGCAAAACCCTCGTTGAAATCAGTCAATTCTGGGCAACCGTTCACTCTTTCTTATGGTTGATCGGCGAAGCTATTTTCTTCTTCCTACCGGTTGGCGTGTGTTGGGCTACGGTTAAGAAGCTTGGCGGAACCCCTATTTTGGGTATCACGCTCGGTGTGACCTTAGTTTCACCACAACTCATGAACGCATACATGATAGGTAAATCGGTACCTGAGGTATGGGATTTTGGGCTGTTCGTGATTGAGAAGGTCGGTTATCAGGCTCAGGTGATCCCAGCGATGTTAGCGGGTGTGGCTTTGGCGTTCATTGAAACCAATCTTAAGCGTATCGTCCCTGCTTACTTGTACCTAGTGGTTGTGCCATTTGTATCGATTATTTTGTCTGTGATTCTAGCGCACACTTTCATTGGCCCATTCGGTCGTATGTTAGGCGATGGTGTGGCATTCGCGGCTAAAGCTGCAATGACAGGTGATTTTGCGATTCTTGGTTCAGTGGTTTTTGGTTTCCTATACGCACCTTTGGTTATCACGGGTATTCACCACACCACCAACGCGGTGGATCTGCAACTGATGCAAGACTTAGGCGGGACACCAATTTGGCCTTTGATTGCACTATCAAACATTGCACAAGCATCGGCAGTAGTCGGCATCATTATCTTGAGTAAGCGTGAAGGTGAACGAGATATCTCGGTTCCTGCGGCAATCTCAGCCTACTTAGGTGTAACAGAGCCTGCGATGTACGGTATTAACCTTAAATACAAATTCCCAATGCTGAGCGCAATGATTGGTAGTGCTGTTGCAGCCGCAATCTGTGGTAGCGCGGGTGTGATGGCGAATGGTATCGGTGTCGGCGGCTTGCCGGGCATCCTATCGATTCAACCTCAATATTGGTCGATTTACCTAGTCGCGATGCTGGTGGCGATAGTACTGCCTATCACGCTAACCCTGTTTTTCTACAAGCGAGCCCAATCCAAGGGTGAGTTAGAAACCGCGAACGCGTAATGCATTGAATAAGCGATGACTCCAAAATGAGTTATCGCTTTTTCTCTTAGTTATAGCTTTTTCTTTTAGTTATAACGGCTATTCGACCATGATTCACATGGTGATTTTTATTTTATATTTTCTGGTAAGTGAGTGTTAGAGATGGCGATGACTGAACATGATGAAAGCTGGTGGAAAACCGCAACCATCTATCAAATCTACCCAAAGAGCTTCTGCGACAGTGGCAGTAAAGGTACTGGCGACATCAAAGGGATCATTTCGAAACTGGATTACCTCAAACATTTGAGTGTCGATGCGATTTGGCTAACCCCGGTTTACGCATCTCCTATGATCGATAATGGTTACGATATCTCAGACTACTACGCGATTAATCCTCAATTCGGCACCATGGAAGACTTCGACTTATTGCTGTCTGAAGCGCACCAACGTGGTATCCGTATCGTGATGGATATCGTGGTAAACCACACCTCGACAGAGCATGCATGGTTTCAATCTGCTTTGGGCGACAAAAACAGCTCTTACCGCGATTACTATATTTGGAAAGATCCCGTAGATGGTCAAGCACCAACTAACTGGCAGTCTAAGTTCGGTGGTAATGCGTGGGAACTAGATGAGGCGACTGGGCAATACTTCCTACACTTATTCGCCAAAGAACAGGCTGACCTCAACTGGGAGAACCCGGTTGTACGTGAAGAAGTGAAAGACGTTATCAGCTTTTGGGCAGAAAAGTGCGTTGATGGTTTCCGCTTGGATGTGATCAACCTGATTTCGAAGCAGCAAGACTTTCCTAATGATGATATCGGTGATGGCCGTCGTTTCTATACCGATGGTCCACGTGTACACGAATACCTGAAAGAGATCAGCGAAGCCGTATTTCAGAAGTACGGCAGCGTGACCGTAGGCGAGATGTCTTCAACCACGTTGGAACACTGCCAGCAATACTCAAACGTTGATAACAGTGAGCTATCGATGGTGTTTAACTTCCACCACCTTAAGGTCGATTACACCAATGGTGAGAAGTGGACCAATGCGCCGTTTGATTTCTTACAGCTCAAATCGATCTTTAACCACTGGCAAACGGGATTGAATGGCAAAGGGTGGGGCGCACTATTCTGGTGTAACCACGACCAACCAAGAGTGGTGAGTCGCTTAGGTAACGATCAGCAATATCGCGTTGAATCAGCCAAGATGCTCGCCGCTTCTGTCCACATGATGCAGGGCACACCTTATATCTATCAAGGTGAAGAGATTGGCATGACTAACCCTAGCTATACTGAAATTAGCCAGTATCGTGATGTTGAGAGTACCAATATGTACGACATCATGGTGAACCGTGATGGTGTGGCTCATGAAGATATGATGGCGATTTTGGCGCAGAAGTCTCGTGATAACTCTCGTACACCAATGCAATGGAACAGTGAGCCTTACGCAGGGTTCTCACAAGCTCAGCCATGGCTTGATGTAGCGAATAATTACCCTGGGATTAACGCTGAGCAAGCACTGGAAGACAAAGACTCTGTTTTCTATTTCTATAAGAGTTTGATTGAGTTACGTAAACAAGTGCCAGTGATTACAGATGGCAGCTATCAAGATCTATTGCCTGATCACTCATCCATTTTTGCATATGCACGTGAGAACGAAGGGCAAACCTTGCTGTGTATTAACAACTATTATGGTGAAGAGGCGGAGTGCATTTTACCGGAACGTTTTGATATGACTAAGGCGAAGAGTCTGTTGTCTAACTATCAACAAGCGAACACTTCAGTTGCATTACATCATCAAGTCTTACGTCCTTACGAGACTCGTATTCTCTTGATTGAAGGTTAACCTTGTTTCATTTTAAGAAGCTTGATTCTTATTCCCCTTAAAGGATTGGGCTTCTACAAAGGCTTTGGAGTGCTCCCCAAAGCCTTTTTTGTTTTAGTGATGGCTGGAATATCGTGCCTCGAGTCTACTTGCGAGAAGTTTGAGCATCGAGTGCCAGCAACGACAGAGCAGGTAATGAACTCTAAGACGCGTAATTCACCGAGTAGCGAGTTGGTTTGTGGTTCATTGCCAATACGATGTTCAATACTGCGGTGCCTAATACAGAAACGGCAATCACCCAAGGTGACACGAAGAAGAACGATGCAAACAGAATACATGCATCAATACCCATTTGTGTTTTACCTACCGAGATACCGTAGCGGTCTTGGATAAACAAGCACAGTACGTTGAAGCCACCCAGACTTGAGCGGTGACGGAATAGGATTAGCATACCTAAGCCCATTAGTAAGCCGCCGGCAACAGCACAATAGATCTCGTTATGAACTTCTAGCGAGATAACTAAGTATAAATGATCGGCAAACACAGACACTAAAGCACCAGAAATCGCACTGCTAATAGCAAAGCTACGGCCGAATCGTTTCCATGCTAATAAATAGAATGGACAATTGGCAACAAAGTACAAAATACCAAAGGTTACAGGCAAGAATTGACTCAAAAGCAGAGCCAAGCCAGTAGTGCCCCCGGTAAGCAGGTTCGCTGACTGTAAAAAGAAGATGCCTAACGCCACTAAAAACGTGCCAGTGAGAATCGCTACCCAATCTTCTTTACGTGAGTGTTTTTCCATCGTTTTTATAATTACCTAACCAATAAAGGCGTGCATAGTAGAGAAAAACCTTAGCTTTCGGTAGCTTGAGGGGCAAAATTAAGGTAAACCTATGTAATCTGCGTTTTACAGGGTGTAAAGCGTAAAATTGACAGTAAGCGCCATCTTTGGTTGGATAAGCCAAATAACCATGATGAATCTTATTTGTGATTATGAAAAAACTGCATGATAAAATTGCAATTAGCTCTTTATGACCTAGATCAAATTATGTAGAATGCGTCACATCAAAACGGTGACGGAAACGTTTGCTTTCGGTCGTTGTGTGGTTTTTTTGAAACTTTCAGTACAATCTGAGTCAGGAGATACAGATGCTTAAGCGTGACATGAACATTGCTGATTACGATGCGGATCTATTCGCAGCTATCCAAGAAGAAACTCTTCGTCAGGAAGAGCATATCGAACTTATCGCTTCAGAAAACTACACAAGCCCACGTGTAATGGAAGCTCAAGGTTCTCAGCTAACAAACAAATACGCTGAAGGCTACCCAGGCAAGCGTTACTACGGTGGTTGTGAGTACGTAGACAAAGTTGAAACTCTAGCAATTGAACGTGCATGTGAACTATTTGGTGCAGAGTACGCAAACGTACAGCCTCACTCAGGTTCTCAAGCAAATAACGCTGTATACATGGCACTACTAAATGCAGGCGATACGGTTCTAGGTATGAGCCTAGCACACGGTGGTCACCTAACTCACGGTTCTCCAGTAAACTTCTCTGGTAAGCTTTACAACATCATCCCTTACGGTATCGATGAAGCGGGTCAAATCGATTACGAAGAGATGGAAAAGCTGGCTATCGAGAACAAGCCTAAGATGATCATCGGTGGTTTCTCTGCTTACTCTCAAATCTGTGATTGGAAGCGCATGCGTGAAATCGCTGACAAAGTAGGTGCTTACCTGTTCGTAGATATGGCTCACGTAGCAGGTCTAATCGCTGCAGGCGTTTACCCGAACCCAGTGCCACACGCTCACGTAGTAACTACAACGACGCACAAAACGCTTGCGGGTCCTCGTGGTGGTCTAATCCTTTCTAACGAAGGCGAAGATCTTTACAAGAAGCTGAACTCAGCAGTATTCCCAGGCGGCCAAGGTGGTCCTCTAATGCACGTTATCGCTGGTAAAGCAGTAGCGTTCAAAGAAGCTCTAGAGCCAGAGTTCAAAGAATACCAAGCACGCGTTGTTGCTAACGCAAAAGCAATGGTTGCTGAATTCCTAGCTCGTGGTTACAACATCGTTTCAGGTTCTACAGAGAACCACCTGTTCCTAGTTGACCTAATCAACAAAGACATCACAGGTAAAGAAGCAGATGCAGCACTAGGTGCAGCAAACATCACTGTAAACAAGAACTCAGTACCAAACGACCCACGTAGCCCATTCGTTACTTCAGGTATCCGTATCGGTTCTCCTTCTATCACTCGTCGCGGTTTCTCAGAAGCAGACGCGAAAGAGCTAGCAGGTTGGATCTGTGACATCCTAGATAACATGGGTGATGAGTCTGTTATCGAAGCGACTAAAGCAAAAGTACTAGAGATCTGTAAGCGTCTACCGGTTTACGCTTAATTTTTCTGGCTCAAATAGCTTAATTTCTGTGTCAAAGGTGCTCATTTACATTCGTAAACTCCGCGCCTTTTCCTTGAACTAAAGCTATTTGATTGAAAAATACGATTTGAAAGGCTCCTGTTGGGAGCTTTTTTTGTTTTTTTGGGTATTACGTTGTCGAGCATGCTCACTTACATTCGTAAGCTCCGCGTGCTCTCCTAGAATTTCAAACAACTACTTTGAAAAATATTGATACTAGAGGCTCCTTAATAGGGGCCTTTTTTGTACTTAGAAGTTTTAAAATTGTTGTCGAGCATGCTCACTTACACCCGTAATCTCTGCGTGCTCTCTTAGAATTTCAAACAACTACTTTGAAAAGCAATGATACTAGAGGCTTCTTTAAAGGAGCTATTTTTTGTATCTGGTGGCTGGTGGCTGGTGGATTTGGGATTAAGAGTAAAGAAAACCGGGTATTAAAAAGGGTTAATGCTTTCACATTAACCCTTTGGTATTTGGTAGTGTCGATTCTACTTTTTGATGCTAAGTAGGGTGCCTGACTTACACTTGAATGAGTAATAGTGGCGGCTCTCGTTGAATTTGCCTAAGCCTTCGCCATCGCAGTAGTCGATGTTGATATCACGCATTACTTCTAGTGTATCTTCGCTGTTCAAAGCGAATTTAGAGCCATCAGAGCAGACGATGCGAACTCGTTCATCATGGCTTACAGAGTAAATATCGACTTCAGTATTACACAGCTCAAAAGAGGCTTCGCGAAAGTTGTCTTGCTGAGTATTTGAAGCGCAACCTGCGGTGAGTGCGGCTGCGATAACGGCTAAAAGTCCGAGTCTTTTCATTGTTAATCCTTCACTATCATCAAGTTGGGTGATGAGTTTTATATGCTAGTTTGGGTAGCCTATACAACAATACGCTTTGGTTCAAGGCGCGTTCGTTGACTCTAAGATATAAAAGTATAGGTGCAGACAGATAATTTATAACGGGTTTGCTGCATGTTTGCTTGTTACGTATCACCAAAAAAAAGACCAACACAGAGGTTGGCCTTTAAATAGGAAGATTTTTTTAACGACTATCGAAACTGTTTAGCTTCTGGAAGATACTCAAAACCAGCAGACGCGAGCTTTGCGATCAATGCTGCTTTGTCGATCTCGTAGAAGTTGACCACTCGATCCAAATCACCACCGAAGTCGTCACGTAGCTTCATGTTGACGATACTCATCAACATTACAGGATCCATTTTTTCAAAATTAGCGAGGTTCATATTAGTCCTCGAAATCTGAGATCAGCAGGTTTGCAGCGGCAAAGGCTGCACGCTCACGCGCTTCTTTAGGAAGAGATTCATCTGCAGCAAGGTCATTCAATGTTTTTACCGCGCAGGTGATCGCTTTAGGGATATAGCCTTGGTCGCCACTGCCAATTTGAGAATACAGTTCACGCACCAAATCACAACAATCGTATACTTTCATTTTTATACCTAACCAAATGATAACTGATCTCAATATACACATAGAGATAAGCAAAAACAAAGTGGATCTGATTAAGTTCAGAGTTAGTTTGTCCTTGCTCAATATCTCACTTGGTTAGCTCGCTGCTTAGGCCGTTCTTTACGGCTTCGTTTGGTACTTGCCGATTAGCCAGAGACTTGTTGTTCAAGTTGATAGGTGACTTCATCAGCAAGATTGAGCTGTTTCGCGAGCTCTTTCAGGTACGCCTTTTCCATGAAATTCTGTTCGTCGGCCACAATCAAAGAGGCTAAGTAGATCTCACTCGCCTGTTGAGGTGACGTTGCCAGTTGAGCGATTTCGCTTGGGTCGAGTGGCTTATGCAGTTCTTCAGAGACCAATTTAGTCAGTTGATAATCAGCGCCCATATTCTCGACGGCTTGCTCTATCTTAGCCATCTCTTCTTCATCAACATGGCCATCAGCTTTAGACGCGGCAATCATCGATCGTAGAATCAGCACGCTGTGGTTTGCATCATTTTCATCAAACTGAGCCTGTTCGGCGTTAGGTGTCTGGCCTTGTTTGGACTGGTAGTCGTTGTAGACTTTATAAGCCAAAGCGCCCAGTGCTGCTGCGCCGCCAATCCCAGCCGCTTTCTTACCCATTTTCTTAGTCTTCTTAGAGCCCATTAACGCACCTAACAGTCCTCCGCCAACTGCGCCTGCACCGAAGGCTCCGAGTGTACTTTTACTGCTACTCTTGCTATTGCTGCCTTGAGAAAGGCCACTTAAACTTGAAGACCCTTGTGAAAGTTGCTGAGTACCTTGTTTTACGAGATCTGATTTAAGTGCTTGGTTCAGTAAGCTTTTGATATCCATCGATACCTCCAATGGTGAGCATGTCCAAAAAGTTGATGACACCAATATACGGATTTAAAGATGAACAGGGGATTAACTTACGTTATTTACTCTACTGATAAATAGAAGGGAGTTTGAAGCGAAATGACAGGCACAAAAAAGGCCACCTAACGGCAGCCTTTCAATGTTTATCTAGTCAGTAATCGGATTACTAAGCTAGTTGAGCCTTAAGGTGCTCGATAACCGTGTCCATTGCGATAGCTTCTTTATCACCAGTACGACGGTTTTTGTATTCGAAGTTACCTTCGTCCATGCTGCGATCGCCGATAACGATAGTGTGAGGGATACCCACAAGCTCGATATCTTTAAACATAACACCAGGGCGCTCTTTACGGTCATCGAATAAAACTTCGATACCCATAGCTGTTAATTCAGCGTATAGCTTCTCAGCTGCTTCTTTAACGCGCTCAGATTTGTGCATGTTCATTGGTACGATAGCAACTTGGAACGGCGCTAGTGCGTCTGGCCAAGTGATACCGAATTTATCGTGGTTTTGCTCGATAGCAGATGCAACAACACGTGAAACACCGATACCGTAACAACCCATCTCTAGGATTACGCTCTTACCATCAGGACCAAGCACGTTACAGTTCATTGCTTTAGAGTAAGTATTACCTAGTTGGAAGATGTGACCAACTTCGATACCACGCTTAAGCTGAATAGTACCTTGACCACATGGGCTAAGGTCGCCTTCAACAACGTTACGTAGGTCTTCAACTTGAGCAAGCTCAACGTCACGACCCCAGTTGATGCCGAAGTAGTGCTTACCATCTACGTTTGCGCCAGCGCCGAAGTCACTCATTACAGCAACAGAGCGGTCAACGATGAATGGTAGCTCTAGGCCAACAGGGCCAAGTGAACCAGGACCTGCACCAACAAGTGCACGGATTTCTTCTTCAGAAGCCATCTCTAGTGGAGAAGCAACCTGTGGAAGGTTCTCTGCTTTCACTTCGTTCAGTTCGTGGTCACCACGGATGATTAGCGCGATGATATCAGCGTCTACTTCATCAGAAGCTTTAACGAATAGAGTCTTAACTGTCTTCTCGATTGCTAGACCGTGTTGCTCTACCAATTCTGCGATAGTTTTCGCGTTTGGTGTATCAACCAGTTCCATCTCTTGAGTTGGTGCTGCAGCATCTTCAGTAGGAGCAAGTGCTTCTGCTTTTTCGATGTTTGCTGCGTAATCTGACTCAGTTGAGAATGCGATTAGGTCTTCGCCGCTTTCAGCAAGAACGTGGAACTCTTGAGAGCCGCTGCCGCCGATTGCGCCAGAGTCTGCCAATACTGGACGGTACTCAAGGCCCATGCGGTCGAATGCTTTACAGTAAGCATCGTGCATCGCTTGGTAAGACTTTTCTAAGCCTTCTTTATCGATATCAAAGCTGTACGCATCCATCATAGAGAATTCACGTGCACGCATTACGCCAAAACGAGGGCGGCGCTCATCACGGAATTTAGTCTGGATTTGGTACAGATTTAGAGGTAGCTGTTTGTAAGAGCTGATCTCGTTACGTACTAGGCTCGTTACTACTTCTTCAGCTGTTGGGCTAAGAACAAACGGACGAGAGTGACGGTCTGTGAAACGAAGTAGCTCAGGGCCCATCTTTTCAGAACGGCCAGTCTCTTCCCAAAGCTCAAAAGGTTGAACTACGGGCATCAAGATTTCAACGGCACCTGCATTATCGATCTCTTGGCGAACGATATTTTCGACTTTACGCAGTACACGTAGACCAGTAGGTAGCCAAGTATATAAACCTGAAGCTAGCTTACGGATCATACCTGCACGTAGCATCAGCTGGTGGCTGATAACTTCTGCGTCGTTTGGAGTCTCTTTCAGAGTAGAAAGAAGGTAGTTACTGGTACGCATTCTATGGTATCCGTTTCATCATTGATAAAAGAAAACTTGCTGTCGTTAGCGACGACAGCAAATCTGATATAGCCGCATATAATATCAGCCTATTTGGGATCTCAAAAGCGTTCAATGTCAGTTACATTGATGAAAAGTGTTTCAACTACGAATTTCACGTTAAGATCGAACAAATTTACCGCATATTCCTTGTTGTCAGGTTTACCTTTCTTATAGGCAGGACGAGGATCTTGGCCTAATACTTCTTTGATCACCTGAACGATATGGCGCGCTTGTGGATGACTGGCTAGCTTACTTTGCGCTTGTTGCGAAAAGTTAACTTCGAGCACTTCTGGTTCGTCAGCAGCAAACCCTCCCAATGCGTCCGGAATCGAATCTGAGTAGGGGATGTAAGGCTTGATGTCGATGATCGGTGTGCCATCTACTAAGTCGACGCTGCCGAGATCCAACCAAGTTTGCCCTTTCTCTTGAGACACACCTTTTAGTTCAACCGCAGACATGCCAATTCCATTCGGTCTGAATGTGGCACGAGACGCGAATACACCAATACGTTCATTCCCGCCAAGGCGAGGTGGCCTCACGGTTGGTTTCCAGCCTGCTTCAAGGTTCTTGTCGAACAGAAATAGTAACCAAACATGGCTAAATTGCTCAATACCACGAACAGACTCAAGGCAGTTTGCTGCATCAACTAATCTGACTCTTGAGGTGGATGTTGGCACCAATCTAGGCTGCCTGGGTACCGCGAACTTCTCTTTATAGGGAGACTCTATAAAGCCAATAGGTTCAATGGAGTACATGAGTGGGCGTTCTCTAATTACGATCTATGGCAGAAAAATATCACAAAATCGCTTGTTTTTCTTTTGATAATAATTATCATTTGGTATGTTATAACATATCAATTTGATCATTTAGGGAAATACAATGAAACCGAATATCCACCCGGACTACCGCACAGTGGTGTTCCACGACACCAGCGTTGATGAATACTTCTTAATCGGCTCTACGCTGAAAACAGACCGCACTATCGAATGGGAAGATGGCAATACTTACCCTTATTTCACGATTGAAGTGTCTGCAAAATCGCATCCTTTCTATACGGGTAAACAGAGAGTGCTACATAAAGAAGGGCGTGTTGCCAACTTTACTCGTCGCTTTGGTCAATTAGGTAAGGGAGCTAAATAATGAAAGTTGTTAAATCACTTAAAAGTGCGAAAAGCCGTCACCCAGATTGCCAGATCGTTAAGCGTAGAGGGCGTCATTATGTGATCTGCAAATCCAATCCAAGATTTAAAGCGGTTCAAAAATAACCGTCAATATGATGTGACGCGTGTGTAAAAACGAGGGGAAAGTCAAACTTCATTCATTTGCCTGTTTTTCTTTTCCTTCGAGCGGAACCTTGGCCAATATAGAATCTTACTTTAGAGTATGGTGTGTTTTATTTTCATGTGAATCAATGAGTTATATTGTCAGTCATATTTGTAGTGAATACTTGTTTGTGAATTATAAATCTATCTTTTGTATTTAATATAGATTTATTTGCTAATTAATTGTTCAAATAGAGTTAAAAATCGTCGTTTGTTACACATTTTGTAACATTTTGAATTTCTAATTGATAATTTTGTCGCGTACTCTGCGCTGGCAATTTGAACATTTTTGTCACAATTGCACAGGAATCACTACAAGGAGGGAACTGATGAGTTCATCAGCTTCAATAAAAAACAACTCGCCAAAGAAACCTATTTTTACCCGCTTTCTCGATGGCGTTGAATATTTGGGGAACCTTTTACCCCACCCAATCACTCTTTTCGCAATCTTCTGTGTCGCAATCCTAGTTTCTTCAGGGATTGCTGGTTACTTCGAAGTATCTGTAATGGATCCTCGCCCAGAAGGTGCTCCAGGTCGTGCTGCTGACGGCATGATCTACGTTGTAAGCTTACTTAATGCTGAAGGCTTACAGCTCATTGTTACTAATCTAGTTAAAAACTTTGTTGGCTTTGCGCCATTAGGTACCGTGCTTGTTGCAATGCTAGGTGTAGCGATTGCTGAACACTCAGGTCTATTATCTGCGGCGATGCGTGGCATGGTAATGGGCGCATCTAAGCGTATGGTTACGGTAACCGTAGTTTTTGCCGGTATTATCTCTAACACGGCTTCAGAGCTTGGTTACGTAGTACTTATCCCTCTTGCAGCAATGCTTTTCCACTCTTTGGGTCGCCACCCATTAGCGGGTCTAGCGGCAGCATTTGCTGGTGTATCTGGTGGTTACTCTGCAAACCTTCTAATCGGTACGGTTGATCCACTGCTTTCTGGTATTACAGAAACAGCAGCACAAATGATCGACCCGACTTACAGCGTCGGTCCTGAATCAAACTGGTACTTCATGTTTGTTTCGACTTTCTTCATTGCGATTACAGGTGCATTTGTAACTGAGAAGATTGTTGAGCCAAAACTGGGTAAATACAACGATGAAGAAGCGTCTGAAGACCTATCAAATGATTCGATGGGTAAACTAACAGACGTTGAGAAGAATGGCCTTAAGCTTGCGGGTATCGCAGTATTAGCGGTTTCTGCACTTCTTGCATGGACGATTGTTCCAGCTGATGGTGTTCTACGTTCAGCAGCAGGTACGGTTTCAGGTTCTCCATTCCTGAAAAGTATCGTAGCGTTCATCTTCGTATTCTTCGCAGTTCCTGGTTTTGTTTACGGTAAAGTTACCGGCACAATGAAAACAGACCGTGATGTTATCAATGCAATGTCTAAGTCTATGTCTTCAATGGGCATGTACATCGTACTTGTGTTCTTTGCTGCTCAGTTTGTTGCTTTCTTCAAGTGGACTAACTTCGGTCAAGTATTCGCAGTTGCAGGTGCTACGTTCCTACAGGATATCGGCCTAACGGGCCCAATGTTGTTCTTCGCATTCATCCTAATGTGTGGCTTCATTAACCTAATGATCGGTTCGGCTTCTGCTCAGTGGGCAGTAACAGCACCTATCTTCGTTCCAATGCTAATGCTAGTAGGCTACGCACCAGAAACGATTCAAGCGGCTTACCGTATCGGTGACTCAACAACGAACATCATTACTCCAATGATGAGCTACTTCGGTCTTATCCTTGCTGTAGCGACGCGTTACATGAAGAACCTAGGTATCGGTACTCTGATTGCAACTATGCTTCCATACTCAATCGTATTCTTGGTTGGTTGGAGCTTAATGTTCTACGTTTGGGTATTCGTATTTGGCCTACCAGTAGGTCCAGGTGCTGCAACGTACTACACGCCTTAGTTGTAGAGTAGGGGAAACCTTCTTCTAATTGATATTAAAAAAACCTGCATTGTTTGCAGGTTTTTTGATTTTTTATGGAGAGATAGAACTAGGTTAAGCTCGGATGAGCCAGCTAGCGTTTGGCTAGAATTCTATCTAAGTGGTTGGCAAACTCACGACGGTCGGTTTGAGAAAGGGCACTTGGTCCACCCGTTTGGATGCCACTTGAGCGCATGGTATCCATAAAGTCACGAATGTTCAGACGCGCTTTAATGGTCTCTTTGGTGTAAAGCTCACCACGAGAGCTGAGTGCTTGCCCACCTTTAGTGATCACTTCGTCAGCCAGAGGGATATCGGATGTAATCACAAGATCGCCGGGTTCAGTGCGCTTTACGATTTCATCATCAGCAATATCAAACCCGCTTGGCACTTGAATTGAGTGAATGTTATTGCGTTTAGGAACGGGAACCAGATGGTTTGCCACAAAGGTACATTCAACCCCTGTGCGCTCAGCTGCGCGTACGATTGTTTCTCGGATAACCTTTGGACAAGCGTCCGCATCAACCCATATCTTCATAGTGTTCTATTTCTCTGTTAGCTTATTTATCGGTCAACTTATTGCTCAGTTGCCTTATTGATCAGTTAGTTTAGCTTCAAGCATGGCAACGCGAGCAGTGAGTTCAAGGATTTGCTTTTCCAGTTGGCTAACACGATCAAGTGCTGGCTCTTCTTGTGTCGCGACTTCAACTTTAGGAACACGATTTGCGCTTTTCCAGCTCTTGATGGTCGTGATTAAAGCGGGCATCGGAACGGATGTGCTCATACGAGCCTTAACTAAAGCAACTGTCGGCTCTTTCCCTTGCGCTTGCAGTCCTTCAAGCACTGATTTCAACTCTTCAGAAACATCTTTTGTCAGCATGTTGATCTCCATTTTTAGTCTTTAGTCATTTTACTCGCTCTGGTGAATGATAGCGAATCATAAAACCGCCCATGGCTTGTGAGAGATCTCTTACAAAGGTTGTGAGATAACACGAATACATCGCTAGAGAGATTGATGTGCACATGGTTAAGTTGTTGAATTTTAATTGTTTTATATAATTAACAACTTTCTTGAATTCAAAATGTGATGCAAATCTATTGTCCGAAATCCTAAATCGCGTAAATTAAACCTTGTCGGAAGGATTCTGACACGGAACAGGAAAGCACCAAGGATTTGGTTATCTTCAGGATGAAGATTTGGTTACTTAGGATTGAGTGATCAAGCATGGAGCGTAAGGACATTGTAGGGATACAGTCAGTTAACAGGAAGTTAGCTGCAACGGAATGACAATGGACACCTTTAGGATTAAAGGGTTGGATTAGCATCAGGACGATGTAAAGGACACCGCTCACGGAACAAGTGATGTGCGCTAACTAGGATTGTTAGCTTTCAGGATGATTGGACACCGCTAGGACGGCGAAGTAAAGGAAAGAGCTGAAGGATTACAGCCACTATTATGGATGATGCATGGAGCATTAATTAGTAGCCGGACTGCTGCGAGTAAGACCCTAGCCCTGACACTTCGGTGTCGGGGCTTTTCTTTTCCTAAGGCTTTTTCTCTATCTAGGGGCTCTCTTTAATTCAGGAGCTTTTATCTAAGCACGCGACATCTGCTTTTCTGCTAATGGTCAACACAAGGAGTGTTTTATGACGATAGCAACCTCAAGAACGCTGTTGGTACCTTATACCGAGCAGTTAGAACATGACTTTATCAAGTTGAATTGCTGCCCCATCAATCGTGCTGAAATGAACGGGCCGCATTCTATTGCCTCTGCAAAACACCTATTTCAAGAAATACTGAACGACAACGTTGGTTTTTGCCGAGCCATTATCCACAACCAAACCCGCGAATACCTCGGGCATTTGTTTGTTTCGTCTGAAGAAGGGAAGCATGAACTGGGATTTATTCTGGACAAGGAGTTTTGGAATCAAGGCCTTGCTAGTGAAGTGCTAAAACCTTTCTTTAGTTTGGTTTGTTTTGAAGAACACCTAACGAATGTTGTCGCGACCGTTAATGTTGGTCATAACCCATCAATTAAGTTACTTGAAAAGTTAGGCTTTGCATTTAAAGAGACCAAACAAGATCAGTTTGGCCCTTATCATGAATATAGCTATACCGCGTATTGCGACGTTACATTCTATGAGGTTGTAGCTCAAACCGCATAGAACGGAAGCCCACCATGGTCAGTTTCCCTTGGTACAGGTCATCACCTAACGCTGAAAACTCAAATTGATACACGGTGTGCCAGCGCCAAATGGTGGTGAGCTCATGGCGCATCTTAAGTTTATGACCACTAAAGGCAACACTTAATAGCTGTAAGTCGAGCTCTTTACATTTTCTCGCAATGGCAGCTTTCGCAAGCTCGGATTGCCTGCGCTGTTGCCAAAACAGAAAGCAAAAGAAGCACAGCATCAAAATAGCCAATAAGTTATCTATCATTTAATCCATACTTCCTTTTATCTCTCTATTCCGTTCGTGATTTGAGCTTTTTGTTATGAGCTACTGAGCTGTTCTGTCTGGTATCTATTGCGACTTAGCCGCTTGTTGTAATTCTACAAGTGCATTGGCGAGTTCTGGTGATGGGTTCGAGTTCAATAATGGTAAAAATACCATTCTCAGTGTCGGAATCATCACTAAATCTGCAAATAACTGATTGAACAAGTTTTGGTTGCCCGTTTGTGCGAGACGCAGCAAGAACTGCTCAGCAATCGCAGGATCTTGCAGTGCGTGCCAGCTGCGACCAGCCAAACCAATCAATACTTCTTGGTGGCTTAAGCGCGGGCTAGCCAGAACTTGGTTAATTACGGCGTTGGTTGTGCTTTGCTCTGCGCCAGAAAGGGCACGTACCAGTGCTGACAGTAAGAACAGATCTGGCTCTTGACTGTTAATCTCATTCTCTGCCATTTCTTGTAAGCGTTGAGCGAGCTTGTCATTGATTTGCGTATGCTCAAGCGCCCCGAGAGTCGCGTATAGAGGTTCTGAAGGCAGCTTATTCAATGCTTTGCGAATCGCGACACCATTTTGTTGGCTGCCTAAACGAGCACACATATCAGTGATGCCTTGTAGGCCAACGGTTTTCCAGTTGTCCCAGCCTAGATCGCCTGTGAAGTAGTGTTGAGCGTGTTCGTAGTATTGGCTCGTTGCAAGGTCTAAACCTGCTCTTACTTGGCTATGGAACACGGCCATTTTGTCTTCTGAAGGCTTGAAGGTATATGGGTTGTTTGACAGCTTTTGTTGTTGCTCTTCGCTGATCTCACCGTTCAAACGTGTGCCCATCGCTTCGATAACAAACTTAAGGAAATTGCCGACATCACCTTGATGTAATAGGCCTCTTTCGTCCAGTTTGAATTTTAGGAACCAGATCCAAGGTTGCTTGTGTTCGTTCCAGTAACTAATCGCTAAGTGAGCTTGTTTCTGAAGTGGAAATGGGTACGGCTGTTTCCCTTGCTCAACATCAGAGAATAAGGTGTTGTCGATCTTCTGAATACGGCGACCTAGGTCGTAGATATCGTACTGGCAACCGCTATTCTTTAGTAACTGAGTGAGCGTGTGAATCGTTTCCATAGTAATAAAGCTCCTAACTTTCTTTCCTAAATAGATGGTACTCTATGCCCCAATTTCAAGGTCACTAGATAAATAACTTGGTGAAAAATGACAGCAGCCACAAAGTTACCTCTTTTACTTCAACAATTAGAAGAACAAATGCGCCAATGTTCGCTATGGAGCACGCTTCCGCCTTCGGATGAAGCTCTGGCGAGCGTTGAACCTTTCGGGATTGATTCGTTACAACCGGAAGAGTGGTTGCAGTGGATCTTTATCGTTAAGATCAACGCAATGATGGATGCCCAAATGAGCCTACCGAAAGGCTTTGCTATCCATCCTTATTTTGGTGAAGTGTGGAAAAATGAGGCAGACAAAGTCGAACTGCTAGTGACGATTCAGAGCATTGATGAGGTATGCGCGTAATGTTAGAGATCATTTATCAAGATGAGTATTTTGTCGCGGTGAATAAGCCCGCTGGCATGCTGGTGCATCGCTCATGGTTGGATAAACACGAAACGCAATTTGTGATGCAAACACTGCGTGATCAAATTGGTCAGCACGTATTTCCTCTGCATCGCTTAGATCGCCCAACGTCTGGCGTATTGGTGTTTGCGCTATCGAGTGAGGTCGCCTCTGAGGTGATGCCAATGTTCGCTAACCATGAGATGCAAAAGACTTACCATGCAATTGTTCGTGGTTGGATAGAAGAGGGCGATACGCTTGATTACGCACTTAAGGTTGAGCTGGATAAGATCGCAGATAAGTTCGCGAAAGAAGACAAAGAAGCGCAAGAGGCTGTGACGGTTTATGAACCGCTAGCAAAAGTCGAAGTACCCTATTCAACAGGACGTTTCCCAACGAGCCGCTACTGCTTGGTTGAGATGATGCCAAAAACAGGCCGTAAACATCAGCTGCGTCGTCATATGGCTCACCTAAGACACCCAATCGTGGGTGATACCTCACATGGTGATGGTAAACACAACCGACTGTTTCGTGATGATTTAGATTCGCACCGTTTGTTGCTACATGCCTCTGAATTGCGCTTCATTCATCCTTTCACTAAAGAAGAGTTGGTCATGAAGGCGAACCTGGATGAAACTTGGCTAAGGTTGTTTGAAACCTTTGAGTGGGATACCAGCTTGGTGAATGCTGAAGCACGGTCGTCTAAGTAAAGACCAGGCGTTTAGTAAACATAGAAAATAGAATAAAAATAAAGGGCTGATAGTGATATCAGCCCTTTTTGTGTCTATGCAATCTTAGCGGTAAAACTAATGTTAGTTAGTCGCTCATCGCGGGATCATTTCAGCTTTTCTAGATCGGCTTCGATCTCTGCGATCTTACTTGATACAACCTTCTCTAAGTGGCGTAAGTCGGTAAGGATCTTCTGCTTCACATCGACCTCAGCGGTTGGCGTCGGTTTGGTGATCTTGTTGAGCTCATCAATCACAAGAGTGAGGTTGCGGTTAATCTCAGTCACTTCTTTGTATTGATTATTGCCACCGCTAACAAGCACACTTTTTACTTGTCGTGGGTACTTAAACTTAACGCTTTTCGCGAAAAGTTCACCTTTCTGCTTACGAAAGTAAATCTTCAGGATATCTTTATGAGCTTCTTGGCGAAGGGAGTAACGTTCAATCTGTTTAGGTTCGTGGATACCTAAGCCAGTGAGGTTTGGATACATAAGCGACCTCTAGGTTATGAATGTAATACTTTTATGTAATTGACTTGATCAATGTAGCAGCCTAACGACGAGCTAGATAGTTGATATCTGTGAATTGATTGTAAGTTGTGGGCAAGATCGCTCTCTATCTTTGCCCACACTTATTTGGCTATTAAAGCTATTCCTAGAGCTAAACTTGTTTCCTAGTAATAACTTACTTCTAGCACTAAATTAGCTTTCTAAGGTGCGAGTTCTGAAACATGCTCAGTTAACCTTTCTCTTAGCGCTTGTTCCTGTTCTTCAGACAGTCTTCCTCCCGCGTCACTGGTCAGAATAAACAAATCTTCAGCTCTCTCACCTATGGTGGTGATTTTCGCACCGTGCAAGTTAATGTCTAATTCTGCAAAGGTTGCACCGACTTGAGCCAACAACCCTGGCGTATCAAGAGCTCTTAACTCCATCAAGGTGCGTTTCTTACTCTTGGTTGGTAGGAACTCAACTAAGGTTTTCACCTTGAAATGCTGCAAGTTACGTGGCGTACGACGAGTCTTAATCTTAGTTGGGCGGCCATCAGCCAGAACATGAGTTAGATGCTTAGCGACGGCTTTGTGTCTTGCTTCATCAATCGCTTCGCCGTGCTGATCCAGTACGATAAAGGTATCCAAAACATGACCATCTTTGCTAACCATGACCTGCGCGTCATGAACGTTAAAGTTACGTCTGTCGAGTTCGGCAACCACGGTCGCAAACAGTGCTGCTTGGTCTTTACAATAAACGAACACTTCTGTGCCACCGCGCGTCGCTTTCTTACTGATCAGCACTAACGGTTGGCTTGGGTCTTCTAGGCGAAGTAAGTGCTCACAGTGCCAAGCGATTTGTTTATGTGTGTGACGCAAGAAATAGTCAGCTTTGAAACGCTGCCACAACACCTCAATCTCACGAGCCGTGAAGCCTTCTTTACGCAGCAGTGCAGATGCCATTTGCTGGTTATGACGAATACGGTCTCTGACATCGACGGGGTTTTCCAAGCCGCGGCGCAGTGCGCGCTGCGTAGAATGGAACAGTTCTGCGAGTAGGGTACGTTTCCAGCTGTTCCATAGTTCTGGGTTGGTTGCACAGATATCGGCTACCGTTAGGCACACCAGCAGTTCTAACGACTCTTCGTCGCGTACTTTCTTGGCGAACTCTGTGATTACGTCCGGATCGTAGATATCACGACGTTGAGCCGTTACTGACATCAATAGGTGATTTTGTACCAACCACGCGACTTGTTTGGCTTCAGGCTTCGATAGCCCGTGTTCAATACAGAAAGAGTAAGCCTCAACCGCACCTATCTCAGAGTGGTCTCCGCCGCGGCCTTTGCCGATGTCATGGAAGATAGCGGCAAGGATCAGCAACTCTTTCTTCTGTACTCGAGGATAGACTTCACAGCAGATAGGGTGCTTATCGTGGTTTTCGATTTGACCAAAGCGGTTGATGTGCTTGAGCAGGCGGATACTGTGCTCATCCACGGTGTAAACATGGAATAGGTCAAACTGCATCTGACCAACGATCTGGCTCCACTGCGGTAAGTACGCAGAGAGCACGCCCAATTTGTGCATTAAGCTAAAGGCTTTGTGCAGGGCATTAGGGTGGCGAACTAGATCCATGAACTTGTCACGAGCTTCAGGAATGGTATGCAGGAATCGGTTCAATCGACGGCGTGCCGTACGCAGTTGTCGCAATGTTGGTGGACTTACCCCTTCGATAGTCGAGTCATTGGCGATATGGATGAACATATCGAGAATGGTTTCTGGTCTTGCTTGGAATAGGGCAGGCTTGCGCGCTTCGATCAACGAACCTCGACGTTGGAAATCACTATCGAGAATTTCAGCGTCTTGGGTTTGACCGCCATTGATGATCGCTTGATCGAACAGCTTAAGCAGCATCTTATTCAGTTCAGCAACACGACGAAGGGTTCGGTAGAACTCTTTCATCATCATCTCAACACCACGGTTTCCTTCACCCGTATAACCCAGATGTTCAGCGACTTGAGCTTGATGCGCGAACGTTAAACGGTTGTCGTAACGGCGCAGTTCAATATGCAATGCAAAGCGAACACGCCATAAAAAATCTTGGCACTCAACGAGCTCACGATATTCAGCATCGGTCAGAAAGCCGTATTTGCTCATCTCTAACAAAGAGGTCGCGCCGAAGTGGCGACGCGCAACCCAGCTCAGGGTATGGATGTCTCTGAGCCCTCCCGGAGTCGATTTGATGTCCGGTTCTAAATTATAGGTGGTGTCGTGGTAGCGAGCATGACGCTCTCTCTGTTCTTGAATCTTGGCTTTGTAAAACGTCTCACTTGGCCAAAATGAATCGGAATGAATCTTCAGTTTTAGTTCTTGGAAAGTGTCTTCACTACCACATAACAATCGCGACTCTTGTAGGTTGGTCGCGACGGTTAAATCATCGGTGCCGATATCGAGACACTCAGTAATAGTTCGCACAGCATGGCCAACTTCGAGCTTTAAATCCCAAAGTAGAGTAATGAATTGACTGACCTTTTCACCAAGAGCTGGTGGTAGTGTTTTTTGCGAGACAATGAGAATATCAATGTCAGACAAAGGATGCAGTTCGCCACGACCATAACCACCCACTGCGACAAGTGAAATATGAGGCAGTTTGTTGAATCCGAAATTTTCCCACAAACGATTGAGAAGTAAATCCATGTATTCGGAGCGCAGTAGAACCAAATCGGTGACGGGATGGTGGTTCAGAAATTCATTTTTTTGATACTGCGTGAAGATCTCGAGCTGATTTTTTAATTCGCAGATTTCAATTTGTTCGTCATTGAACGTAAGAGGGCATTGATAAGGCATAGTCTGCTATCCGTGCAAGCAAATGAGAATAGTAAACAATTTAACAGAAGCTGATGGAAAATCGAAATTGAGTGGATAAAAAATATCCTCGACAATGCGAGGATATTTTTAAAAGGCTGATGCGCTCAGTTCGGTGAACTAAGCGTTCTTCATGATACGTGGGATTGTATCATCGCTGCGCAGTGTTAGTACTTCACAACCAGTATCAGTTACAACCAGAGTGTGCTCCCATTGAGCCGAGTTCTTGTTGTCTGCTGTGTATACTGTCCAGCTATCTTCGTCATCAAGACGACAGCCAAACTTACCCGCGTTGATCATTGGCTCGATAGTGAAGCACATGCCTGCTTTTAGCACGGTGCGATCGCTGTTCTTGTAGTGAACTACTTGTGGATCTTCGTGGAATTCAGAACCAATGCCGTGACCACAGTAATCTTTAACAATAGAGAACTTAGCGCGTGGGTTGTTCTTGTTGTTTGTTTTGATGTACTTCTCGATAGCAGTACCGATTTGACCAAGTTGAACACCTGGCTTAACTTGGCGCATGCCTTCGTAAAGTGCTTCTTGAGCAACCATGCACAGACGCTTGTTTGCAGGTGAAACCTCACCCACTAGGAACATCTTAGAGGTGTCACCGTGGTAGCCTTGAGGGCGAGTACTAAGATCGGCATTTGCGTCATCAGGGATGATAACTGTGATATCAACGTTCAGAATGTCGCCATCTTTGAGTACCGCAGGTTTGAATTGACCTGTGCTACCCGTCTCGTCTTGTGACGCGGGAATGCCGTGACACACAATATGATTGATAGACGTACAGATAGACTTAGGGAAACCGTGGTAATCGAGTGGCGCAGAGTATGCACCTCTTTCTAGAGCGTACTCATGACAAAGCGTATTGAGCTCTTCCGTCGTGGTACCCACTTGGATGTGAGGTTCGATCATCTCAATAATGTCAGCGGCCAGCTTGCCGGCGACGCGCATTTTTTCAATTTCTTCAGCAGTTTTAATTTTTACAGCCATTGCATATCTCTTAATTTGGTAGCACCTAAGTGTGCATATTGGGGCTATTCTATCAGTGCAGCAATTTAGCGCAACATTACCATGTCCGTACAATACTGGAGGATACTGTTAACGTGATTAAATAATGTTCGGTTAACAGATGCAGAACCTGCTTGATATAGACACTATTTTATAGAGAAAATTTACCTTTAGAGATCAGTATAGCAGTCGCCATTTTTAGAATTTTTTCTAGCCATAGATAGACAAAATATGGTATAAAGCGCGCCGGACATCAGGACTGTTTTCTCCAATTGGCGAAACAAGCTTTATGTCCACTAACTTATTTCTTTAAATCACACACATTCCGACACATGTTCCGGGGTGCCTCAACAACACAGATAACGGCTGAAAAGTGGTTAGTTGTTAGGGGTCGGATTCATGGGGGATGTGGAGGCCTAACCCCATAGAGGATTTTAAAATGGCAACTGTATCAATGCGCGATATGCTTAAAGCTGGTGTTCACTTCGGTCACCAAACTCGTTACTGGAACCCAAAAATGAAGCCATTCATCTTTGGTGCTCGTAACAAAGTACATATCATCAACCTAGAAAAAACTGTACCAATGTTCAACGAAGCTCTAGCAGAAATCGCTAAAGTTGGTGAGAAGAAAGGTAAAGTTCTTTTCGTTGGTACTAAGCGCGCTGCATCTGAAGCTGTTAAAGAAGCTGCTGTAAACAGCAACCAGTTCTACGTTAACAACCGCTGGTTAGGCGGTATGCTAACGAACTACAAAACTGTTCGTCAGTCTATCAAGCGTCTGAAAGAACTTGAAGCGCAAGCTCAAGACGGTACTTTCGACAAGCTAACTAAGAAAGAAGCTCTAATGCGCACTCGTGAAATGGAGAAGCTAGAGAAGTCTCTTGGTGGTATCAAGAACATGGGCGGCCTACCAGACGCTCTATTCGTAATCGATGCTGATCACGAACACATCGCAGTTAAAGAAGCAAACAACCTAGGTATCCCAGTTTACGCTGTAGTTGATACTAACTCTAACCCAGACGGCGTTGACTTCGTTATCCCAGGTAACGACGATGCAATCCGTGCAGTACAGCTTTACCTAAACGCTGCTGCAGACGCGGTTAAAGAAGGTCGTAACAAAGACGTTGCTGCTGTAGCTGCTGAAAAAGATGGTTTTGTAGAAGCTGAATAATAGCGGCTCTGAATCACGCTTGGCTTAGCTAATATAGATTTTGAAATCTTTATTAAATGTAAGCTAAGTTATAGTTAGATTGGGGGCCTCATTTTGGCCCCTGATTTTTACCTTATTTTCGAATCAACCGAGGAATAGAGAATGGCAACTGTAACTGCTGCTCTAGTTAAAGAACTTCGCGAGCGCACTGGCGCTGGCATGATGGAATGTAAGAAAGCGCTTGTAGAAGCAAACGCTGACATCGAACTAGCAATTGAAAACATGCGTAAATCTGGCGCAGCGAAAGCAGCTAAGAAAGCTGGTAACGTTGCTGCTGAAGGCGCAATCATCATCAAAGAAGAGAACGGTGTAGCTGTTCTTCTTGAAGTTAACTGCCAAACTGACTTCGTAGCAAAAGATGCTAGCTTCACTGCGTTTGCAGAAGAAGTTGCAGCTGCAGCAGTAGCTTCTAAAGCTTCTGTAGAAGAGCTACAAGCACAGTTCGAAGAAACTCGCGTTGCTCTAGTTGCTAAAATCGGCGAAAACATCAACATCCGTCGCGTAGCTTACGTTGAAGGTGCTGCACTAGCTTCTTACCGTCACGGTGAGAAAATCGGTGTTGTTGTAGCTGGTGAAGGCGAAGCTGAAACTCTTAAGCACGTTGCTATGCACGTTGCTGCTTCTCGTCCTGAGTTTGTTAACCCAGAAGACGTACCAGCAGACGTAGTTGCTAAAGAGAAAGAAGTTCAAGTTGAAATCGCTATGAACGAAGGCAAGCCTCAAGAGATCGCTGAGAAAATGGTTATCGGCCGTATGAAGAAATTCACGGGCGAAATCTCTCTAACTGGTCAAGCTTTCATCATGGAACCTAAGAAAACTGTTGGCGAAATCCTTAAAGAAAAAGGCGCTGCAGTATCTAACTTCGTACGTCTAGAAGTTGGTGAAGGTATCGAGAAAGCTGCTGAAATGAGCTTCGCTGACGAAGTTGCAGCGGTACAAAAAGGTTAATCCTTAGCGTATTGTTTGAAAAAAGACCGTGGCAAATGCTGCGGTCTTTTTATGAATAGTGAACTATTTTTGAAGGCAACGTTAGTGGTTATGAATGCAAACTGACTTACTCAGTTTTTATCCATGACTGTTAATCATCAACTCTTTGGAAGGTAAACTCCATGACTACGAACCCTAAACCAGTGTATCAACGTATTCTGTTAAAACTTAGCGGTGAAGCGCTACAAGGCGAAGAAGGTTTTGGTATTGACCCAACGATCCTTGATCGTATGGCTCAAGAAGTAAAAGAATTGGTTGAACTAGGCGTTCAAGTTGGTGTTGTTATCGGTGGCGGTAACTTGTTCCGTGGTGCTGGTCTTGCTGAAGCTGGCATGAACCGCGTTGTTGGTGACCACATGGGTATGCTTGCAACGGTAATGAACGGCCTTGCAATGCGTGACGCTCTTCACCGTGCTTACGTAAACGCACGTGTAATGTCTGCAATCCCTCTTAAAGGTGTGTGTGACGACTACAACTGGGCAGATGCAATCAGCCAACTACGTCAAGGTCGCGTTGTGATCTTCTCTGCTGGTACGGGTAACCCATTCTTCACTACGGATTCTGCTGCATGTCTACGTGGTATCGAAATCGAAGCTGACGTAGTTCTAAAAGCGACAAAAGTAGATGGTGTATTTACTTCTGACCCTGTAGCAAACCCAGACGCAGAGTTGTATGATACGTTGTCTTACAACACGGTTCTTGATAAAGAACTTAAAGTAATGGACTTGGCTGCATTTACGCTAGCACGTGATCACAAAATGCCAATCCGTGTATTTAACATGAATAAACCAGGCGCACTACGTCGCGTGGTTATGGGTGAAACTGAAGGTACATTAATCAGCGACGCTGACTAATTTTTCGGGCTTACTGAGGTGTTGTACCTTGGTAAGCTTATCCTTATCACTCCAAATAAAAAGCTTTCTTGAAGAAAGAACATAATCAAGGTGAAATTGTGATTAACGAAATCAAAAAAGACGCTCAAGAGCGCATGGTAAAAAGTGTTGATGCACTAAAAAACAGCCTGCAAAAGATTCGTACAGGCCGTGCGCACCCGAGCCTACTTTCTGGTCTTACTGTTGAGTACTACGGTGCTCCAACGCCTTTGACTCAAGTAGCTAACGTTATCGCTGAAGATGCACGTACACTAGCTATTACAGTGTTTGATAAAACACTGACTCCTCTAGTTGAAAAAGCAATCCTGACATCTGACCTAGGCCTAAACCCTATGTCTGCTGGTACGGTTATCCGTGTTCCACTTCCACCGCTAACGGAAGAGCGTCGTAAAGACCTAGTTAAAATCGTTCGTGGCGAAGCTGAAGGTGGCCGTGTTGCTATCCGTAACATCCGTCGTGACGCGAATGGCGATCTAAAAGCACTTCTTAAAGATAAAGAAATCTCTGAAGATGAAGATCGTAAAGCACAAGACGAAATTCAAAAGCTAACTGACGCTGCGGTTAAGAACGTAGACGAAGTTCTAGCTGTTAAAGAAAAAGAGTTGATGGAAGTTTAATTTTCCATATTCTTTTCTTTCCGGAAAAACGCTGTACTCACGGTGCAGCGTTTTTTTATGCTACTCTGTTCGACTATTAGAATTTGATTCACTCTTTTATGCATAATTCTCAAGCGTTCACAGACTCTCTTCCTAAACACATTGCTATCATTATGGATGGTAATGGTCGCTGGGCAAAAGCTCAGGGCAAGCCTCGCGTCTTTGGCCATAAAAACGGTGTTCAAGCCGTTCGTAAAACTATCTCTTCTGCAGCCAGACTTGGCATTAAAGCCGTTACTCTTTTTGCATTTAGTAGCGAAAACTGGCGTCGTCCTGAAGAAGAAGTCGGTATCTTGATGGAACTGTTTATTTCAGTGCTGTCGAGTGAAGTTAAAAAGCTTCATAAAAATAATCTACAACTTCGTGTTATTGGTGATAAAAGTCGTTTCAATGATCGACTACAAAAGAAGATAGAAGAAGCGGAAGCTTTGACTAGCACCAATACGGGTATGGTTATTAATATTGCAGCTAACTACGGCGGTAAGTGGGATATTCAGCAAGCAATGACCTCTATTGCTCAACAGGTAAAGTCTGGTGATATTAATGTAGATGACATTGATGAAGCTATGATTACACAGCACCTGACAATGGCAGATATTCCTGAAGTCGATCTACTTATCCGTACCAGTGGCGAATGCCGCATTAGTAATTTTATGCTTTGGCAGTTGGCTTACGCCGAAATGTATTTCACTGAACAATTCTGGCCAGACTTTAATGAAGACAGCTTAGTAGAAGCTGTGACTTGGTTTGTTAACCGTGAGCGTCGTTTTGGATGCACCGGTGAGCAAATTAAAGCTCTGATGGACAGTTAATAAGGATTTTTTGGTTTGAAACAACGAATTATTACGGCGTTGATTTTAGCTCCCCTAGTTATTCTAGGTATTTTCGAGTTATCACTTCCTACATTTATTCTTTCACTAGCGGTAATCTCGCTATTGGGTTTTTGGGAGTGGACTCAGTTTGTTGAAAGCAAATCACGTTATGTAGCGTTGATTCCAACGGTTGTGGTAAGTGCTGCAAGTTTTGCTTTTATCCCTTTTGATGCATTTAGCCTTAATAACTTGTCTACTGCTCACTACGCCATTCTAACGATTGGCTCGATTTGGTGGGTAATCGCGAGTGGCATGGCGGTGACTTATCCTAAGTCTATGCCTGCATGGAAAGACTCTTCTCTTCTTCGTCACGCCTTTGGTGTGCTGACTCTGCTGCCATTCTTCTGGAGTGTGGTTATCCTGCGTGCTAACGGTATCGATGCTGATCCTTACCACGGTGCTAAACTGGTGATGTTTGTTTGCTTGCTTGTTTGGGCTGCAGATAGCGGCGCATACTTTTCAGGAAAGAGTTTTGGTAAGCGTAAAATGGCACCAGCGGTAAGCCCTAATAAGACGATTGAAGGTCTTATAGGTGGCATTATTACTGCGGTGATCGTGGCTTGGATCTTTGCTGACTTGTTTGACATCCAATTCACAAGCCCACTTCACATGATTGTTATTACCCTTGTGACCGTTGTTATTTCTGTTCTAGGTGACCTTGTTGAAAGCATGTTTAAGCGTGTTTCTGGGGTGAAAGACAGCAGTAATCTGATTCCTGGTCATGGTGGTATACTAGATAGAATAGATAGCTTAACGGCTGCATTCCCTGTCTTTGCTCTGCTTTATTTAGCATTCTAATAAAAAAGGGCAGTGATTCTGCCCTTTATTACATTTCTACGGTCATATGTGATGCGAAATCTAACTATCCTTGGCGCTACCGGCTCAATTGGTGCAAGTACACTAAAAGTCGTTGAGCAAAACCCAGATCTCTATTCAGTGGTTGCACTGGCTGCAGGCTCGAATGTTGAAAAGATGCTGGCGTTAGTTGAAAAGTGGCAACCAAGCTATGTTGCTATGGCTTGCTCTGATGCAGCGTCTCAACTGACTGAAGTGTTGTCCGTGAGTTACCCTAACGTAAAAGTACTTTCAGGCACTGAAGGCATGTGTCAGGTTGCTTCTCTAGAGGAAGTGGACACGGTAATGGCCGCGATTGTTGGTGCCGCTGGTTTACTTCCTACTATGTCTGCGGTTAAAGCGGGCAAGCGTATCTTGCTTGCAAACAAAGAAGCTTTGGTGATGTCTGGGCAGTTGTTTATCGACGCCGTGGAAAAATACGGTGCAGAGCTGCTTCCTGTCGATAGCGAGCATAATGCTATTTTCCAATGCCTTCCGCAGAACGTACAAACTAACCTAGGCCGCTGTAACCTTGAAGAAAACGGCATTAACCATATTCTTCTGACTGGTTCTGGTGGTCCTTTCCGTTATACCGATGTGGCTGAACTCGAATCAGTGACTCCTGAACGCGCAATTGCACACCCTAACTGGTCTATGGGGCCTAAGATCTCTGTCGATTCTGCGACTATGATGAATAAAGGGCTAGAGTACATTGAAGCGAAATGGCTATTTAATGCTTCTCAGGAGCAGTTAAAGGTCATCATTCACCCGCAGTCTGTGATTCACTCGATGGTTCAGTACAAGGATGGCTCTGTGCTTGCTCAAATGGGCGAACCAGATATGGCAACGCCAATCGCTTTGACGATGTCTTACCCTAATCGTACCGAGGCGGGTGTTAAGCCTTTAGACTTTACTAAAGTGGGTGAGCTTACCTTCTTAGAACCAGATTTCAGTCGTTACCCGTGTTTGAGGTTAGCGATTGAAGCGTGCTACTTAGGTCAGCATGCGACAACAGCCATTAATGCAGCAAACGAGATCGCGGTCGACGCTTTCTTGAACAATCAGGTGAAGTTTACCGATATTGCTGTCATTAACGAACACGTTATGAGCAAAGTATGTGAACAACATAACTCTGAGGGTTTAGATAGCTTGGAAAGCCTTCTCGAGCTCGATAATATGTCTCGTCAAATAGCCATTCAATTTATTAAAGAGCAGCTAGCATGAGTGGAATTCTGTGGAACTTCGCATCTTTTATCGTAGCGCTTGGCATTCTGGTTGCTGTTCATGAGTTTGGACACTTCTGGGTCGCTCGTCGTTGTGGTGTGAAAGTTGAAAAATTCTCGATTGGTTTTGGTAAATCGATCTGGAGTAAAGTGGGCCGTGATGGTACTGAATACAGCTTGTCAGTGATTCCACTGGGCGGCTACGTTAAGATGCTCGATGGTCGTGTTGACGATCTTTCTGAAGATCAACAGCAATACGCTTTCGACAAGAAGCCGCTTTGGAAACGAACGGCGATTGTGGGTGCAGGCCCTGCATTCAACTTTATCTTTGCGGTGTTCGCGTATTGGTTAGTATTTTTGATTGGCGTACCCGCGGTTAAGCCCGTGATTGGTGAAGTCACTCCACAATCTATTGCTGCACAAGCCGGAATTGAAACTGGAATGGAACTTAAATCTATTTCAGGAATCAAAACCGCAGATTGGGAATCAGTCAATATGGGGTTGATATCGCACATTGGTGATCAATCCATGACAGTGACGGTTGCTTCTCAAGACGACATCGGCTTTGAGCAACAAATGACATTGGATATTTCAGACTGGTCGTTCAACCCAGAAACTGAATCTGCAATGACAACGCTTGGTTTTAGACCGTACTCTCCAGAGATATCAACAGTGCTTGCTCAAGTTATTGATGATGGCGCTGCATACTCTGCGGGTCTAGAAGCTGGTGACAAAATTGTTGAAATTAATGGGCAGCCAATTGAACAGTGGCAGTCGGTTGTTGAGTTAATTCGCTCGAACCCGATGAAATCCATGAACCTTATTGTACTGCGTAATGGTTTTGAACAGTCGTTGTCTATGACGCCAAAAAGTCGAGAGCTTTCTGATGGTTCAATAATCGGCTATGCGGGTATTGCTCCAGAAGTCGCAGAATGGCCAGAAGATTATCGCTTTGAGTTACAATTTGGTGTAATTGAGTCTGTAGGAAAAGCATTTGATAAAACAGGTCAAATCATTAGTTTGACGCTGACAATGCTCAAGAAGCTCATCGTTGGCGATGTCGGCTTAAACAACTTGAGTGGCCCGATTTCAATTGCTAAAGGCGCAGGTACAACCGCCGATTACGGTTTGGTTTACTTCTTAGGCTTTTTGGCTCTGATTAGTGTCAATTTGGGTATTATTAATTTGGTTCCGCTGCCTATGCTTGATGGCGGACATTTGCTCTTTTTCGCTATTGAGGCCATTACTCGTAAACCTGTCCCTGAAAAAATTCAGGAAATGGGATACAGAGTGGGAGGTGCAATCCTCTTCTCTTTGATGGCTCTGGCAATATTTAATGATTTTACTCGTCTGTGAATGGTTTCTCACAGGCATTGGTAGTAGCAAGGAATAATTAGAATAAGTATGGCGATTAAGCAAATTCTGTTCGCAAGTCTATTGGCCACTAGTGTGGCTGCGAACGGAGCACAAAACTTTGTAGTTCAAGATATCAAGATCGAAGGTTTACAGCGTGTTGCACTTGGTGCAGCTCTACTGAAGATGCCAGTGCGTATTGGCGATGAAGTGGATGAAGGCGATGTATCTGAGATCATTCGTGCACTGTATGCTTCAGGTAACTTTGAGGATGTTAAGGTCCTTCGCGATGAAGGTGTTTTAGTTGTTCAAGTAAAAGAACGACCGACCATCGCAAGCATTTCATTTTCAGGGAACAAAGCGATCAAAGAAGAGCAACTTCAGCAGAACCTAGATGCATCTGGTGTTCGTGAAGGTGAAGCCCTTGACCGCACAACGCTGAGTAACATCGAGAAAGGCCTTGAAGATTTTTACTACAGTGTTGGTAAGTACAACGCGACAGTAAAAGCGGTTGTGACGCCTTTGCCTCGTAATCGTTCTGACCTTAAGTTTGTCTTTACTGAAGGCGTATCTGCTAAGATTCAGCAAATCAACTTTATAGGTAACGAAGTCTTCTCAGACGCTGAGCTACTTAGCCGCTTTAATCTGAACGTTGATGTTGCATGGTGGAACTTCCTTGCGGATGAAAAATATCAGAAGCAAGTATTAGCGGGTGATATCGAAGCGCTGAAATCTTACTACCTCGACCGTGGTTACCTTAAGTTTAAGGTAGACTCTACTCAGGTTGCGATCTCTCCAGATAAGAAAGGCGTTTATATCACGCTTGGTATTGATGAAGGCGAAGCCTACACCGTTAAAGATGTCGCATTTCGTGGTGAACTCATCGGCCGTGAGGCTGATTTTGAAGCGCTAGTGCCATTTGAAGACGGTGATACTTATAACGGTTCATCGGTAACGTCTTTAGAAGAGAGCGTAAAACGAATTCTTGGTGAATCTGGTTATGCGTACCCACAAGTTCGTACGATTCCTGAATTCAATGATGAGACCAAAGAAGTGTCGTTAGTTATCAATGTAGAAGCGGGTAGCCGTATCTATGTTCGCGACATTCGATTCACGGGCAATAACTCAACGAAAGATGAAGTTCTTCGTCGTGAAATGCGTCAAATGGAAGGCAGTTGGCTTAACTCTAAGTCAATTGATACTGGTAAGAGCCGTCTTAACCGTTTAGGTTTCTTTGAAACGGTTGATGTACAAACAGTTCGTGTTCCTGGTAGTGAAGACCAAGTTGATTTGGTTTACAACGTTAAGGAAGCTAACTCAGGCAGCATCAACTTTGGTGTCGGCTACGGTACGGAATCAGGTGTCAGTTTCCAAGTTGGTTTACAACAAGACAACTTTGCAGGCTCAGGTAACCGTGTTGGTGTAAGTGCCATGATGAACGATTACCAAAAGAACGTGAGCTTAGACTACCGTGACCCATACTGGAACCTTGATGGTGTGAGTCTAGGCGGTAAGATCTTCTACAACGAATTCGAAGCCTCTGAAGCGGGTATTGTCGACTATACCAACCAAAGTTATGGTACCAGCCTAACATGGGGTTTCCCTATGGATGAGCTGAACCGTATCGAGTTTGGTGTTGGCTATACACACAACAAAATCGGTAACGTTCCGACCTATATCCAAGTTGAACAGTTCGCGAGAAGTATTGACCAATATGGTGACGAGCACATCTTAACTGATGACTTCGATATCAATATTTCTTGGACGCGTAACAACTTGAACCGTGGTTTCTTCCCAACTGAGGGTAACCACCAACGTGCTTTCGCTAAAATGACAGTACCAGGCTCTGATGCTAAGTACTTCAAAGCACAGTACGATGTAAAACATTACATCCCGCTGACCAAAAAGCATGAGTTCACACTATTGATGCGTGGCCGATTAGGCTATGGTAATGGTTATGGTCAAACGGATGGTAACGATAACTTGTTCCCGTTCTATGAGAACTACTATGCGGGTGGCTTTACAACCCTACGTGGTTTTGGTTCTAACTCAGCAGGTCCGAAAGCCGTTTACGGAAGCAGTACAGGAAATAACCCTACATACAGCTCTGCAACCGATGATTCGGTTGGTGGTAACGCGGTTGCTTTGGCCAGTTTAGAGTTAATTGTCCCAACGCCGTTTGCTTCTGATGAAGCGCGCAGCCAGATTCGAACCAGTGTCTTCTTCGACATGGCAAGTGTATGGGATACAGAGTTCGTAGACCGTGGCGCACCTAACAGTGGCAGTCAGTACTACTACGATTACTCTGATCCAACAAATTACCGTTCATCTTATGGTGCTGCCCTGCAATGGATGTCACCGATGGGCCCACTGGTTTTCTCTTTAGCGAAACCAGTTAAAATTTACGAAGGTGATGATGAGGAATTCTTCACATTTACCATTGGTAGAACTTTCTAATATTTAAAGGACAATATTTTGAAAAATATGATTAAAGCAGCAGGTTTAGGCCTTGTAGTTCTTAGCTCTTCTTTCTTTGCAACAGCTGCCGAAGCTGCGCAAAAAGTGGGTTATGTAAACACTGCACAAGTATTCCAGGCTCTACCTCAGCGTGAAGTTGTTCTTCAAAAAATGCAGGAAGAGTTCAAAGATAAAGCGGCTGAGTTACAGAGCATTCAAGCTGAAGCAAAGACTAAGATTGAAAAGCTTAAGCGTGATGGCGAGCTACTAGGTCCTGACGAAGTTGAAAAGCTACGTATCGAAGTAGGTCAACTAGACAGCAAGTACAAAATCAAAGCTCAAGCACTAGAAAAAGCAAGCCAACGTCGTGAAGCACAAGAGAAGCAGAAGCTATTTAAAGTGATTCAAGATGCTGTAACGAAAGTTGCAGAGAAAGAAGGCTACGATATGATCGTTGATATTCAAGCTCTGCAATACGGCAAGCCAGAATACAACATCTCTGAGAAAGTAATTAAAGCACTGAAATAAGTTTTATGAAGAATCTAACTTTAGCCGAATTGGCAACGATTACCGGGGGAGAGCTACACGGAGATGGTACTATTACCGTTTCAGCAGTCGCTCCTATGGATAAAGCGCAAGAAGGTAACATTACGTTCCTTTCTAACGTAAAGTACAGCAAGCACCTAGGTGACTGTAAAGCATCCGCTATTATGGTTAAAGAGAGTGAGCGTGAACTTTGTAAGACGAACGTGATTGTGGTTAATGACCCTTACGTTGCTTTTGCTAAAGTTGCTCAAGCGCTTGATACTACTCCAGCACCCGCTGCGGCTATTGCTGATTCAGCTTCGATTGCAAGTGATGCGACCATTGGACAAAATGTGTCTATTGGTGCAAATGCTGTGATTGAGTCTGGTGTGGTACTTGGTGATGATGTGATCATCGGTGCTGGTTGCTTTATTGGTAAAAACGCGAAAGTTGGCTCTGGCACTAAGCTATGGGCTAACGTAAGTGTTTACCATGAAGTTGTGATTGGCGAAGCATGTTTGATTCAATCAAGCACGGTTATCGGCTCTGATGGCTTTGGCTATGCGAACGAGAAAGGTGAGTGGGTTAAGATCCCGCAAGTGGGTTCTGTTCGCATTGGTAACCGCGTAGAAATCGGCGCGTGTACTACCATTGACCGTGGTGCATTAGATGACACAATCATTGAAGATAACGTTATCTTAGATAACCAACTTCAAATTGCTCACAATGTTCACATCGGATATGGTTCTGCTCTTGCGGGTGGTACTATCATCGCAGGCAGCACGACGATAGGTAAGTACTGTATTATTGGTGGCGGCAGTGTGATTAATGGTCACATTGAAATCGTTGATGGCGTTACAATCACCGGTATGGGGATGGTAATGCGCAGCATCACTGAGAAAGGCATGTACTCTTCAGGTATTCCTTTACAGCCAAATAAAGATTGGCGTAAAACAGCAACGCGTGTTCATCGAATTGATGAAATGAACAAGCGTTTGAAAACTGTTGAAAAACTTATCGAGAAGAGCGCGGAATCATAATTCCAGCATTTCTAATAAAAGGCTCGCGTACAGCGAGTCTTTTTCGTTTATAATCCTTCTAATTAAATAAAGAATATATATAGGAATACGACTTTGACTACTGAACAGACAACGATGAACATTACTGAAATTCAGGAACTATTACCTCATCGCTACCCATTCTTAATGGTTGATCGTGTGACTAGCTTTGAAAAAGAAAAAACACTGACTGCGATTAAGAATGTCTCTGTTAACGAACCTCAGTTCACAGGCCACTTCCCACAACTTCCTGTATTCCCAGGCGTGTTGATCTTAGAAGCAATGGCACAAGCAACAGGCCTTCTAGCATTTAAATCTTTTGGTGCGCCTTCTGGCAACGAGCTTTACTACTTTGCAAGTGTTGATAAAGCAAAATTCCGTAAGCCAGTAGTACCTGGTGACCAACTGGTTATCGAAGTTGAATTCTTAAAAGAACGTCGTGGCATCGCATCGTTTAATGGTGTTGCTAAGGTTGACGGCGTAGTTGTATGTTCAGCTGAACTTAAATGTGCTCGTAGAGAGTTTTAATATGATTCATGAAACAGCGAAAATTCACCCGGCAGCAGTAATCGAAGGTGATGTAACTATCGGTGCTAACGTGACGGTTGGGCCTTTCACTTACATTGCTGGTAACGTGACAATTGGTGACGACACTGAAGTGATGTCGCACGTTGTGATCAAAGGTCACACAACCATTGGTAAAGAAAACCGTATCTTCCCACACGCTGTTATCGGTGAAGAAAACCAAGATAAGAAATACGGCGGCGAAGACACAACAGTTGTGATCGGTGATCGCAACGTAATTCGTGAAGCGGTTCAAATCCATCGTGGTACGGTTCAAGACAAAGCAACCACAGTGATTGGTGATGACAACTTACTTTGTGTTAATGCTCACGTAGCGCACGATGTTATTGTTGGTAACCACACTCACATTGGTAACAACGCTATTCTTGGCGGTCATGTAACGGTTGGCGACTACGCTGGTGTTATGGCACTTTCTGCGATTCACCCATTCTGCTCAATTGGTGCTTACGCATACATCGGTGGCTGTTCTGCAGTTGTTCAAGATGTACTGCCGTACGTGCTTGCACAGGGTAACCACGCGGCTCCATTCGGCCTTAACCTAGTAGGCTTGAAGCGTAACGGATTTGAGAAACCTGAAATTCGTGCACTACAGAAAGCGTACAAAGAGCTATACCGTTCAGGTAAAACACTTGAAGAAGCGAAAGCGGCTTTAGTGGAAATGGCAAAAGAGTTTACTTCGGTAGTTCCTATGCTTGAAATGCTAGAGAACTCTGAGCGCGGTATTATTCGTTAATACTCGATGTGGTTATGTACCAATCCGCGTAAGTATGACAATAATTACTTAATCAGATTGGTATAACAAAAAGATCGCTAATCATTAGGCGATCTTTTTTGTTTTAGGCAAGAAGGGAATTGGAAAACTATGGCACAGCAAGAAACAGCAACCAACAGCACGGACTTTGTTTCGATTGAACCACTGCGCGTAGGTATCGTTGTCGGAGAACTCTCTGGTGACACGCTTGGCGAAGGTTTTATCAAAGCAATCAAATCGCAGTACCCGAACGCTGAATTCGTGGGTATTGGCGGACCAAAAATGAAGGCGCTTGGTTGTGAGTCTCTTTTCGAGATGGAAGAGCTGGCTGTCATGGGCTTAGTTGAAGTACTTGGCCGTTTACCTCGCTTATTAAAAGTGAAAGCAGAGCTGGTAAAGTATTTCACTCAAAACCCGCCAGATGTGTTTGTGGGTATCGATGCGCCTGACTTCAACCTAAGACTTGAACTCGATCTTAAGAACGCCGGCATTAAAACGGTTCATTACGTGAGCCCTTCCGTGTGGGCTTGGCGTCCTAAACGTATCTTTAAAATCGACAAAGCAACCGACTTGGTTTTGGCCTTCCTGCCATTTGAGAAAGCGTTTTATGATAAATACAACGTTGCCTGTGAATTTGTTGGTCACACGTTAGCTGATGCTATTCCTTTAGAACCAAGCAAACAAGATGCACGTGAGCTGTTAGGCTTAGATCAAGACAAGCAATGGTTAGCTGTATTGCCGGGTAGTCGTGGTGGTGAGATGGGTTTGATTGCTCAACCATTTATCGAAACTTGCCAACGTATCAAGCAGAAGTATCCGGATATCAATTTTGTTGTTGCGCTCGTTAACGAACAGCGTAAAAAGCAGTTTACTGAAATCTGGCAATCGACCGCACCTGAGCTTGAATTCACGTTAGTCGAAGATACGGCAACCAACGTGATTACCGCCGCTGATTCTGTGCTCTTGGCTTCAGGTACCGTGGCTCTTGAATGTATGTTGCTTAAACGCCCTATGGTGGTTGGTTACAAAGTAAATAAGCTGACGGGTTACATTGTTAAGAAATTGGCGATCACTGAGTTTGTGTCACTGCCGAATATTTTGGCTGGTGAAGAGATCGTGAAAGAGCATATTCTTGAAGAGTGCCACCCAGACTTTTTGTTCCCGTCTGTCGATAAAATGCTATCAGCCGATAACAGTGCCTTGATCGAACGCTTTACCGAGATGCATCACTGGATCCGTAAAGACGCAGACAAACAAGCCGCTAACGCAGTATTGAAATTGATTGACCGACCTTTTGTTGAAGCATAAAGCGCTTACTTACAGAATATTAAGAGATTAGTTATGGCAGTAAAAGAGAAAAAAGAGCTTCCTCCATTTGAATACCCGCAAGGCTACCAGCTGTTTGCTGGCGTGGATGAAGTAGGACGTGGCCCTTTGGTTGGCGACGTGGTGACTGCTGCGGTTATCCTCGATCCAAACAACCCAATCGAAGGCTTAAACGATTCAAAAAAACTGTCTGAGAAAAAGCGCCTTGCTCTGCTTCCTGAAATTAAAGAGAAAGCATTGGCGTGGTCGGTTGGTCGTTGTTCACCACAAGAAATTGATGAGTTGAACATCCTGCAGGCAACCATGGTCGCCATGCAGCGCGCTATCGCTGGGTTGAGCGTTCAGCCTGACATGGCACTGATCGATGGTAACCGTGTTCCTCAACTTCCAATGGACGGTCTGGCTATTGTAAAGGGCGATTTACGAGTAGCAGAGATCAGTGCGGCGTCTATTATCGCTAAAGTGGTTCGCGACCAAGAGATGGAAGAACTCGACAAACTGCATCCAGAGTTTGGTTTTGCTAAGCATAAAGGTTACCCGACCAAAGCGCATTTCGAAGCGATTGAAAAACATGGTGTAACCGAGCATTACCGAAAGAACTTTAAGCCAGTAAAACGTATTCTTGGCATAGACTAGAGCTTAGCATCGAATAAAGTTGCTAACTTGTATTAGAAAAAAATAGAATACACACAGTTGTAATCCTAGGCTCAAACCTAGAACTCAGGAAAAATAATGTCAGATCCAAAATTTGTTCACCTACGCGTACACAGTGACTTTTCGATGGTGGATGGCCTATCCAAGGTGCCACCATTAGTTAAAAAAGTCGCTGAAATGGGTATGCCTGCTCTAGCATTGACCGACTTTACCAACCTGTGTGGTTTGGTGAAGTTTTACGGTACTGCCCATGGGTGTGGGGTTAAACCTATTATTGGTGCTGACTTCTTGATGCAGTCTCCGGAATTCGGTGACGAGTTGACCAAGCTCACCGTTATCGCAACGGACAATAAAGGTTATAACAACCTAACGTTACTCATCTCAAAAGCCTACCTTCGTGGTCATGTTCAGCATCAGCCTGTTATTGATAAAGAGTGGCTAATTGAGAATGCAGAAGGCCTGATCATTCTATCGGGTGCGAAGGAAGGTGAGATCGGTAAAGCGTTACTGAAAGGTAACCGTGAACTGGTTGCAAGCAATGTCAAGTTTTACAAAACATACTTCCCTGATCGTTTTTACCTTGAGCTGATTCGTACCGGACGTCCGGATGAAGAGTCTTACCTGCACTTTGCGTTGGAACTGGCTGAGCAGGAAGACTTGCCTGTTGTTGCAACCAACGAAGTAGTATTCCTAACTGAAGACCTGTTTGATGCCCATGAAATCCGCGTGGCAATTCATGATGGTTTCACTATGGTCGATCCTCGTCGTCCTAAAAATTACAGCGCGCAACAGTATCTTCGTAGCGAAGAAGAGATGTGCGAGTTGTTCTCCGATATCCCTGAAGCACTTGAGAACAGTGTTGAGATTGCTAAGCGTTGTAATGTAACGGTTCGTCTGGGCGAGTACTTCCTGCCTAACTTCCCAACGGAAGGTTTGGCGATTGAAGACTTCTTGATCAAGAAATCTGAAGAAGGCCTTGAGCGACGTCTAGCGTTCCTATTCCCAGATGAAAAAGTGCGTGCTGAGCGCAGACCGGAATACGATGAGCGACTCAAGATTGAGCTCGAAGTTGTTAACAACATGGGTTTCCCAGGTTACTTCTTGATCGTAATGGAGTTCATCCAGTGGTCAAAAGACAACGATGTGCCAGTAGGTCCTGGCCGTGGTTCTGGTGCCGGCTCTCTAGTCGCTTACGCCTTGGATATCACCGATCTCGATCCACTTGAATACGATCTACTTTTCGAACGTTTCTTGAACCCAGAACGTGTATCCATGCCCGATTTCGATATCGACTTCTGTATGGATAAGCGTGACCAAGTTATTGATCACGTGGCTGAAATGTACGGTCGTGATGCCGTTTCTCAGATCATCACCTTTGGTACCATGGCGGCAAAAGCGGTAATCCGCGATGTAGGCCGTGTACTGGGTCACCCGTTTGGTTTCGTCGATCGAATTTCAAAGCTTGTACCGCCAGATCCGGGTATGACGCTAGAGAAAGCATTCCTTGCTGAACCTGCATTGCCAGAGCTTTACGATGGCGATGAAGAAGTTCGTGAGCTGATCGATAAGTGTCGCATCCTTGAAGGTTGTACGCGAAATGCCGGTAAGCACGCGGGCGGTGTTGTTATCTCACCCACCACGATCACCGATTTTGCGCCAATCTATGCCGATGCAGAAGGTAACTTCCCAGTAACGCAATTCGATAAGAATGACGTTGAAACCGCCGGTTTGGTTAAGTTCGACTTCTTGGGTCTACGTACTCTGACCATCATCGATTGGGCGTTAGGCCTTGTAAACCCTCGCCTGAAGAAAGAAGGCAAAGAGCCGGTTCGTATCGAGTCGATTCCTCTTGATGACCAAGCGTCATTTAACCTATTACAAAATTCTGAAACCACCGCGGTATTCCAGCTGGAATCGCGTGGTATGAAAGACCTGATCAAACGTCTACAGCCCGACTGTTTTGAAGATATTATCGCATTGGTAGCCCTGTTCCGTCCGGGTCCTCTGCAATCAGGCATGGTAGATAACTTTATCGACCGTAAACACGGCCGTGAAGCGGTTTCTTACCCTGATGAAACGTGGCAACACGAATCGCTGAAAGAGACGCTAGAACCTACGTACGGCATCATCCTGTATCAAGAGCAGGTAATGCAAATCGCACAGATCCTTGCTGGCTATACGCTTGGTGGAGCGGATATGTTGCGTCGTGCGATGGGTAAGAAAAAGCCAGAAGAGATGGCAAAGCAGCGTGGTACCTTTAAAGAGGGTGCTGAAGCCAATGGTGTTGATGGCGAGCTGGCCATGAAGATCTTTGACTTGGTAGAGAAATTTGCGGGCTACGGCTTTAACAAATCTCACTCCGCAGCATATGCACTGGTTTCTTATCAAACGCTATGGCTGAAAACGCACTACCCAGCGGAATTTATGGCTGCGGTAATGACGGCAGATATGGATAACACCGAGAAGGTTATTGGCCTTGTTGATGAATGTTTCCGTATGAAGCTCAAGCTTTTACCACCAGATATCAACTCGGGTCTGTACCGCTTTAACGTGGATGAAGATGGCGCGATTGTTTATGGCATCGGTGCGATCAAAGGGGTCGGTGAAGGCCCTATTGAAGCGATCATTGAAGCGCGAAATAAAGGCGGTTACTTTAAAGACTTATTCGACTTCTGTGCACGCCTTGATCTGAAGAAGGTCAACAAACGTGTTATCGAAAAGTTGATTCTATCCGGAGCCTTAGATAGATTAGGTCCTCACCGAGCGGCAATGATGGCATCTTTGAAAGATGCGGTGAAGGCGGCGAGTCAACATCACCATGCCGAGTCTTTTGGTCAATCTGATATGTTTGGCGTGTTGACCGACGCTCCGGAAGAGGTTGAACACAAGTATACCCAAGTGCCTAAATGGCCTGAGAAGGTTTGGCTTGAAGGTGAACGTGAAACGCTTGGTTTGTATTTAACGGGTCACCCGGTTAACGCTTACATCAAAGAGTTAGCGAAATACACTAGCTGTCGTTTGAAAGATGCCACGCCAACGCGTCGTGACCAATCACTAACAATTGCAGGCTTGGTGATTGCTGCGAGAGTGATGACGACGAAGCGCGGCACGCGAATTGGTTTGATGACACTTGATGACCGTTCGGGCCGAATGGAAGTGATGTTGTTCTCGGATGCGCTCGATCGCTACGCAGAATTGCTCGAAAAAGACAAAATTGTGGTCGTTTCCGGACAGGTCAGCTTTGATGATTTCAATGGCGGGCTTAAAATGTCCGCGCGCGAGGTCATGGACTTAGGAAGCGCCCGTGAGAAATATGCTCGTGGGGTGTCGATATCTATCGACCAATCCCAAATTAACGGTCAATTTTTTGAACGCTTTAGTCAAATCTTAGAACCTTATAGAGCCGGAACGGTCCCAGTCAATGTATACTACCAGCGTGCCGACGCTAGAGCGCGGTTAACATTGGGCACAGAATGGCGCGTGACGCCAAGTGATACATTACTAGACGAATTAAAACAGCTGCTTGGAAATAGCCAAGTAGAACTCGAATTTAACTAAAATTTAGCTTCGCGAATGCGGAGCTGAATCAACAAGGATTCATAGATGAGCCTGAACTTTCTAGAATTTGAAAAGCCTATCGCTGAACTTGAAGCAAAAATCGAAGCGCTACGTGACGTTTCGCGTCACGGTGGTGACACAGCGGTAGATCTAGACAAAGAAATCGAACAACTAGAGAAAAAAAGCTTAGAGCTTAAACAGAAAATCTTTAGTGACTTAGGTGCATGGCAGGTAGCTCAACTTGCTCGTCACCCTCAACGTCCTTACACCAAAGATTACCTGGAGCATGCATTCACAGAGTTTGAAGAGATGGCGGGCGATCGCGCTTACGCTGACGACAAAGCTATTGTGGGTGGTATGGCTCGTCTAAATGGCCGTCCTGTTATGGTTATTGGTCACCAGAAAGGTCGTGAGACTAAAGAGAAAGTGATCCGTAACTTTGGTATGCCAAAGCCAGAAGGTTACCGTAAGGCGCTACGTCTAATGGAAACTGCTGAGCGTTTCAACATGCCTATTATTACTTTCATCGACACAGCGGGCGCATACCCAGGTGTTGGTGCTGAAGAGCGTGGTCAATCTGAAGCTATCGCTAAAAACCTAAAAGTGATGGCTGGCCTTTCAGTTCCTGTTATCTGTAACGTTGTGGGTGAAGGCGGTTCTGGTGGTGCACTAGCGATTGGTGTTGGTGACTACGTGAACATGCTTCAGTACTCTACGTACTCAGTAATCTCTCCAGAAGGTTGTGCTTCAATCTTATGGCGCGATTCAGATAAAGCACCACAAGCAGCTGAAGCGATGGGCCTGATTGCTCCTCGTCTTAAAGAGCTTGAGCTTATCGACGAAATCATTCCTGAGCCTCTAGGTGGCGCGCACCGCGACCCTGCACAAACCGCTCAAAACATGAAAGACATGTTAGTTAAACAGCTAGAAGAGCTAGAGCAGTTTGATAACGAAACGCTGCTTGAGCGTCGTTACCAGCGTCTAATGAGCTACGGCTACTGCTGATAACTTGCCTTAGCGATAAGGCTAGGCTATACGAACAAATGATGAAAGGGTTGGACTCAGTGCCAACCCTTTTTTATTATTAAAACATTATCCCTTAACACACGATCTCTTGGTTTATTAGCCTCATGACACACTTAATTGATACCTTCACATCTGTACTTGATCAAAGCGCGCTTAAGCCTTGTCGGTTGATCGTCGCTTTCAGTGGTGGTGTCGATTCACGAGTGTTGTTGGAGTTGGCTGCCCAATTCGCTAAGTCCCATCACATCGATTGCTGTGCGGTACATGTTCACCACGGCTTAAGCAACAATGCTGATTATTGGGCAGAGCAGTGCAAAACATGGTGTGATGCTTTGTCGGTATCCTTGTTCATTGAACGAGTCTCGCTAGATATTAGCCGTGGAGAAAGCGTTGAAAAGCTGGCTCGAGACGCGCGATACCAAGCCCTTAAAAAGCATATTAGACAAGGTGATGTGTTAGTGACAGGCCAGCACATCGATGACCAAGTCGAGACCTTCTTGTTAGCTCTTAAGCGTGGCAGTGGTCCGAAAGGGCTCTCTTCAATGGCGAAAGTGATGCCATTTTCAGGTGCTCATATCGTTCGCCCACTGCTGTCGGTGACGAGAACGGATATTGAAGTGGCGGCGCGCGATATGGCTTTAACTTGGGTAGAAGATGAGAGTAATCAAGACGTTCGCTTTGACCGTAATTTTATTCGTCATCAAGTCACTCCGACACTGACCGAGCGTTGGCCTAGTTTTCGAGAATCGGTCAGTCGTAGTGCTCAGCTATGTGCAGAGCAAGAGTTACTGTTGGATGAGTTGTTAGAATCTCACTTACAACAAGCTTTGACTGAGAAGCACAGCTTAAGTATTGAGGTATTATCTCAGTACTCTGATTTACTGCGTGCACGCTTATTAAGAATGTGGCTGAGCCGCTGTAATCAACCGATGCCGAGCCAAAAGCAGCTCAAACTTATATGGGATGAGGTGGCATGTGCTCAGGCAGACGCCAACCCTAAGCTGGTGTTGAATGAGGTTGAGGTTAGACGTTTTAATCATCAGCTCCATGTCGTAAAAGAGACCAAAGACTTGTCGAACTGGCAAAGTGATATCTCGATGGAAGAGAGCTTAGTTTTGCCTGACGGTTTAGGGGAACTACACTTAACTTCAGCGGCGAGTGATGGTGTATCTAACCACTGTGATGCGCAACATTTTAGTCTCAACACAACGAGAGGAACACTGCGAGTGATATTTAACCCTGAGGGATTGTCAGCACACCCTGTTGGGCGCGGTCATAGCAGGAAGCTTAAGAAGTTGTTTCAAGAGTACCAAGTACCCAGTTGGTTAAGACGCAGAACGCCGATATTAATGGATGGCGATCGAGTGATCGCTGTTTTAGGCTTATTCGTAGATAAAAACTACGAAGGTCAAGATTGTGAAGCGCTTTGGAGCAAGTAGAAAAAGTTTATGTCACAATTCACCGTCACTTTAATAAAAATAATTAATGGAATATGCAATGAAGAAAATTACACTAGGATTAGTTCTTGGATTTGGACTATTGAGTGGTAACGCTCTGGCGGCTGATGTTGCTGCGGGTCAAGCTAAAGCAGCAATCTGTGCGGCATGTCATGGTGCAGACGGTATCGCAGTGATCCCTGGCTATCCAAACCTTAAAGGTCAAAACGAGCAATACATCGCTTCATCAATTAAGGCCTATAAGAATGGCCAGCGCACCGGCGGTTTGGCCGCTGTAATGCAGGCTCAAGCTTCAATGCTGAGTGATGAAGACATCGCGAATCTAGCCGCTTACTACGCAAGCCTTAAGTAAAACCTTCTCAAAGCGCTGATTAAACAAGATGATAAATTTCGAGCCAGAGCTTTAAAGCTCTGGCTTTTTTCATTGAATGTTTACTATAGCTAACCGATAATGAGCCATTCGCACAGTTTAAGGGATGAACATGAAAAAGATTGAAGCCATTATCAAGCCATTCAAACTTGATGATGTACGTGAAGCACTTGCAGAAGTGGGTATTACGGGTATGACAGTATCTGAAGTTAAAGGCTTTGGACGTCAAAAAGGTCATACTGAGCTATACCGTGGCGCAGAGTACATGGTCGACTTTTTACCTAAAGTGAAACTAGAAATCGTTGTGACCGACGAAGTGGCTGACCAATGTGTTGATACCATCATTGAGACGGCTCAAACAGGTAAAATTGGTGACGGTAAGATCTTCATTACTGAAGTTGAACGTGTGGTACGTATTCGTACTGGCGAAGAAGACGAAGACGCCGTATAAAAAAACTATTACCCTAAAAGGAGCGTTTATCGCTCCTTTTTCATCTCTGGTAGGGTGCTGTATGTTTAAGAAAACCATCATTGTTATCACGTTATTGATAACGCTTGCTGTCGTTAGTTTTCATTTTATCTTCGTGATCCCGAATAAACCCAACCTGATCATTTCCTCTCAAAGTACCAGTAACGACATCTACAGTTGCTACCAAAACTCTGCACCGAAAGCGATTGATGTGTCTGATGGCTTAGACATTACGGTGTGGAATATCTACAAGCAAAACCGAAATAATTGGCAGAGTGAGTTAAATAAGCTGTCGGCAGGTAGCGATTTAGTCTTGCTGCAAGAAGCTAGTATGACAGAAGGACTTCGCCAATGGGTAATGAGCGGACAGTGGGGAAGCACACGTGTTAATGCGTTTGAGGCCTTTGAGCAAAGTGCTGGGGTACTCAACCTAGCAACCCATTTACCGATTGAAGCGTGTGCTTATACTCATGAAGAACCTTGGCTTCAACTGCCTAAATCGGCGCTTTGGTCGCGTTACCAACTAAACAATGGCGAAGAGCTGGCTGTGATTAATATCCACGCTGTGAACTTTACCTTTGGTACGGAAGATTACGAGGCTCAGCTCAAGAGCTTAACTGACAATCTGCAAAAGTATCGTGGGCCGGTTATTTTTGCTGGGGACTTTAATAGCTGGAGTGAAGCTCGCTTTGCTATATTGAAAGATGCGTTGGAGAAGGTTGGTTTGACGGAAGTTGCCTTTGAGCCAGATAACAGAACTCAGTTCATTACAGGACTGGTGCTCGACCATGTGTTCTATCGAGGGCTAGAGGTAGAAAAAGCAAAAGCGCCCATTACGGACGCTTCTGATCATAACCCTATGCGAGTGACCTTTAAGGCTAAATAGTGATTAGTCATTGGAACTTAACCATTCGCACGGTGGTTACCTTGGGAAATCTAACGGAACAATAGGCTAGAGAGTCTTCGCTAGCCTTATCTCTTCTACTTAAAAGATTAAAATGTAGAGCGCCCAGATTAGGTAGTAGCCAACCCATGGTAAGCCTGAAATCACAAGCGCTTGCCCGCGTTCAAACTCAGTCCACGTTAATACCGCAGCATAACCTAGCACGATGTACCATGGCAGAAGCAGTGGTAATGAGCTAGCAAACTGTGACCAATCATTAGTTAGCGGTAACTTGATCAAGCCATTTAAGCTGTTCAAGTCGGCAGCGTAGTTCATCACATGTCCATGCTTGAGTATCAGGCTTGCGTAGCTTGCTACATCACCTAAAACAGCTGGGAATATAACAACCGATGCCGCTGCAAACCATCGCCAAAAGCTGTGCTGATGTTGGCTTGGCTTGGTTGCTAGGTTAAACCAGAATGCCAATAGAACGATGGTTAATGTTCGGCCAAATACGTCGCTGATGATTTCACTTGCGAGTAAGGTATTGCTGTCAAGTAACGCCAATTGGTCAGGGTTCGTTTGAGCCAGTTGCTGCGAGAGCTCTGCACTTAACCATGCAAAATCTACATTCGAAAAATAAGCACCCCAAAACAAAAATGGGCTGAGCATTAATACGACGTAGGGTTGCCATCCCCAAGCACTTCGTTGATAAAGCGCTAAGAAACAAGCTGTTGGCGAACGGAATATATCCAACAGCATGACGAGTGGGTTACTTGACGGGTTCATACACTTACCTTAGTTACATCAACATACAGCTTCAGTTTTTGTCCTGGCTGTAGGTATTTTTTGTTCTGCAAAGTGTTCCATTTTACAACATCTGTACTTTTTACTTTGAACTTTGATGCAATACCGCTGACTGTGTCACCTGATCTTACGTTATAAAAGATCGTACGGATGATGGCGCCGTCTGAGCCGTTCTTCCAAATGACCAGTTCTTGACCAACTCTAAGCGTGTCGCGTGGTCCCATGCCATTCCACTTAGCCAGTGATTGATGAGAGACCTTATTTGCGCGTGCAATCGTCCATAGGCTGTCACCACTTCTTACAGTATGGCTGAGCTTATATTGACCACGACTCTTCGACTGTGTGCTTGCTAGGCGGTTTGAGGCGCTTAGGGCGTATGTCTTGTCGTCTTTGGTGGATGTTGGGATAAGTAAGTGCTGGCCAATACGAATATTGTTGTTGCTCAAACCGTTTGCAGAGCGGATCACTTTGCTGGTGGTGTTATATTTGCTTGCCAGTACGCTAATGCTGTCACCAGATTGAACCTTGTAACGCACCAACTTCATGCCTTTGCCTTTATTGGCAGCGACTTCTTTGTTGAATTTCTCAACTGAATCTAAAGGAAGTAATAGTTGTTGGTGTTTCTCTGGTGCCGTTGCCCATTGGTTGTAAGCCGGGTTGTAACCTTGAAGTTCTTTGACAGGAATGCCTGCGTAGTTCGCAGCAATGGCTAAATCAAGCTGTTCTTCAGGGTTAACCAGAGTCAGCACTGGCTTATTCGGGATCGCCGGAATATCGATGCCATACTTTTCTTGGTTGGCAATGACATCTGCTAGAGCAAGCAGTTTAGGTACATAGCTGCTGGTCTCTTTTGGTAAGTCCAAAGAGAAAAAGTCGATTGGCTTGCCAAGCTTCTTGTTCTTGCGGATTGCGCTGTTTACTCGACCACCACCACTGTTATAGGCAGCAATCGCATGATTCCAGTCGCCATCGAAACGTCGGTTAAGATCTGAGAGGAAGTCCAATGCGGCGTCGGTAGAGGCGGCAACATCGCGGCGGCCGTCATACCAAAAGTTCTGTTCAAGCCCGTAGTCTTTGCCAGTGCCTGAAATGAATTGCCATAGACCAGCAGCACTGCCATGAGAGTAGGCAAACGCATCGAAAGAGCTTTCTACAACGGGTAGTAGTGCCAATTCTAGTGGTAAGCCTTTTTCTTCAATCTTAGTCGTGATCAGATACAAGAAAGGTTCAGCACGCTTTGATACTGTTTTTAGATGACTCGGGTGCTTGAGATACCAAGTTCGGTAGTAGTCGACCTTCTTTTGGTCTGGCACTTCCATTTCAAGTTGCATCGCAATGCGTTTCCAAACATCTTCTTGTGTTTGTGGAGTAACGACAGGCGCTTCAACTTTTTGATCTTCTTTGGCTGTTGCTTCTGATGAAACGTTCGCTTGAGAAACTTCTTTAGTAGGAGATGTGTTGGTTTGCTCGGAAGCTTGGTCTGGATTCTCTGACTGAGTTAATTGGCAACCAGAAAGTAGTAATACCAAAGCCCAGCTGTACTTAACTCGCATGTTACAGCCTTTTTAATTAACGGCCGATGATAATACTTGCCACCCCCTATGAGTGACAAGTCTGTATTTGTTAAAATTCGTTCTTCCACGCACGTAAAGCGGTGAATACCGATAAAGGATCGGTCTGCTCGGTGCGATTAGACACTGATTTCACTACACTTGGCTCGGTATAGCGCAGGAAGGGGTTCACAAACTTCTCTTGTCTCAAATTTGTGGGGATGGTCGACTTATTTTGAGCGCGAAGTCGGTTCACTTGGTCGCGATATTGCTGCAAATGTTGGTTATCAGGTTCTACGGCTAATGCGAAAGCGATATTGGCTGCAGTGTACTCATGTGCACAATAAACTTCGGTTTCTTGAGGCAGAGCCGTGATCTTATTCAGTGCATCGAACATCTGTTGTGGTGTGCCTTCCATGATTCGGCCACAGCCCGCAGAGAACAACACATCACCACAAAACAGTTTGGCATCGCCCACATAACCAATATGACCCGCAGTATGGCCACTGAGCCCTAGGACGAGGAATACTTCGCCAAACAGTTCTAATTGATCACCATCATCGACCGGATGAGTTAAGGTAGGGATAGGTTCATTCCTTGGACCGACAACATCCACGCCGGGAAATTGTCTAACGAGTTCTGGAACACCACCAATGTGATCGTGGTGGTGGTGTGTAATCAAGATTGCATCTAAAGTTAGCTCATGGTGTGCCAAGTACTCTAATACTGGAGCCGCATCACCAGGGTCGACGACAGCACAACGGCGATCGCTATTTTGAATCAGCCAGATGTAATTGTCGTTAAATGCAGGTATGCTTTTGATATGTAACATTATTGGTTCTCCAGTCACTATTAGTGCGACAGAATAAGTGAGACAGATTATTGATGAAGCCAGCACGTAGCAGAAAGAAGTTTGAACGTCCTTACACTTGGGCGCAATTGCACAATGGAGACTGGTTGAGAGAATCTATTCAAACTCGACTCGATGAGTGGTGCCCAAAGCTATTTGGTTACCATATGCTCAAGCTCGGTGGCCTCAGTAGTGAGATTTCTAGCTGCACATGCAACATTCAACATCAAGTAAACCTAGATATCCAGAACCCATTACATAATGTGATAGCGGATGGCTATAATTTACCCTTTTTGGAGAAAAGCTTTGATGTTGTAGTACTGAGTCATCAGCTAGATTATAGCAATGACCCGCATCGCTTATTGAGAGAAGTCGATCGAGTGATGATGGACGATGGCTATATCATTATCACGGGCTTCAACCCAATCAGTGTCACTGGGCTTGCCAGTTTGATGCCTTGGCGAAAGAACAGCTTGCCTTGGAGTGGGCGTATGTACACGCCAAGTCGAATTAAAGACTGGTTAGGTGTACTTAACTATGAAGTAATTCATTGTGACACCTACGCGCTGTTTCCGATGAGTAAGTATCAAGCGATGTGGACGTGGTTGGAGAACAGCTTAGGTGGTTGTGCATCCTTCGCCGGAAGCCAATACTTTATTGTTGCTCGTAAGCGTACTTACCCGCTAAAACCCATCAAACCACATTGGCACCTCAAGCGACGTTTCTCGCCTGTTGGGGCAAGTTTTAGAACCAATACGCGCCGTACAATGGATTCAGCCAAAGCGTCATATCCGCTAAAAACAGAAAAAGCCGATTAGTTGTCGGCTTTTCATCTATCAATTCGATTGAGAAATTGTCAATTAGTTTAAGAAATTATAAATCGCTTTCTGAAATGTGCGTCTAATTAAAAAGACGATTAGCTTGGTTGATAGCCCGTATCTTCTAGAGTCGGATTCTCCGCTGCATTTCGCGCTAAATCATCACACATTTCGTTTTCTCTGTGTCCCGCGTGTCCTTTTACCCAGCGCCAATCAACGCTATGGCGAGCGGTTTCTTTATCGAGCCTTTGCCACAGATCGGCATTTTTAACCGGTTTCTTGTCGGCTGTTTTCCAGTCACGCTTTTTCCAGTTATGAATCCACTGTGTGATGCCTTGACGCACGTATTGGCTATCTGTGGTCAGAATCACAGAGCAAGGTTCTTTGAGGGCTTGGAGAGCAACGACAGCGGCGAGCATTTCCATACGGTTATTGGTTGTTAGCGTGAAACCTTCTGCTAGCGTCTTCTCGACTTTTTTGTAGCGAAGTACGATGCCATAGCCGCCGGGACCAGGGTTGCCTAAACAAGAACCATCAGTGAAAATTTCAACTTGTTTCGTCATGATTTGATACTATTACCTCAAGCACATTATCGGCATAGTCTGACACAGTTATCCTTATGAATACCAGTAGCACTCCAGAACAAAGCACGAACGAAAAAAACAGTTCGAACGAAAATAAGCGCATTGTTGTACTCGATACCGAAACCACCGGTATGAATACAGAAGGTGGCCCTCACTATATGGGTCACCGCATCGTTGAAATTGGTGCAGTAGAGATCATCAACCGTAGGCTGACCGGGCGTCATTTCCACGTCTACATCAAGCCCGATCGTGCGATTCAAGAAGAGGCGATTGGCGTTCACGGTATTACCGATGAATTCTTGATTGATAAGCCTGAATACCAAGACATTCATAAAGAGTTTCTCGACTTTATCAAAGGTGCGGAGCTGGTGGCTCATAACGCGCCCTTCGATACGGGCTTCATGGACTATGAGTTTGAGAAGCTCAACCCAGCGATAGGTAAAACGGATGACTACTGTAAAGTTACCGATACCTTGGCAATGGCGAAGAAGATATTCCCAGGTAAAAGAAACAACCTAGATATCTTATGTGACCGTTACGGTATCGATAACTCGCACCGCACTCTCCACGGCGCATTGCTCGATGCGGAGATCCTAGCCGACGTCTACTTATTGATGACGGGTGGTCAAACTTCGCTGCAATTTAACGCTGGTCAACAGGAAGGTGAAGCCGAAAGCATACGAAGAGTAGAAAGTGGTCGAAAATCCCTAAAGGTTTTACGAGCTACGGCCGATGAAGTAGAAGCGCATCAAAGTCGTTTAGATCTCGTCGAGAAAAGCGGAAGCTGCCTCTGGCGTCAGTAGGGAGAAAGTATGTTAAGGGTATTGGCTACCGGTTGCTTATTGCTGTTAAGTTTTGGCTTACATGCAGCAACAGAATCCGTTATGAGTTTATTGGACAACCGTTTTAGAGTTGATCCCAGTATTGAACAAGTCACCTTTGTGATTTATCGAGCCGATAACTCTAAACCTGTCGTTTTGGTTCGTTCTGATGGCAAGAAATACTACTCTTGGCGCAATGCTGATAATGTCCGTTGGTACGAAGAATCGTCCATGGACATTATCTCTATCGACAATCCGATGCCCGGCCCTTGGCAAGCGATAGGTAAAGTTTCCCCTAAGAACAATATCAAGCTGCTGTCTCATCTTGTTTTGGATGCTAATGAGTTCCCAGATAAGTTGTATCAAACAGAGCGCATCAAATTTACCGCTCGACTGACTTCTGATGGCAAGCCGCTGGTGCTGCGCGATTTTCTCGATCGCGTGAAGCTTAAGGTTACCTTTACTAAGTTTGTTGAAAACGAAGAGTCTTTGGTGAGAGAAGCGCGCCCGGTGCCGGTTGTGATGGGCGAGTTTGCCGATGATGGCGCTGATCTTGATGAAAAGGCCGGAGATGGTGTGTTCACTGTCTCTTTGCCAATTGATATCGAGCCCGGTAAATACCGAGCGCGTATTACCTCTGGTAATGGCGTGTTCCTGCGAGCGCAAGAGCAAGAAGTCTTGGTTTACCCAACACCGATCACTAGCACTTTCATTCAATCACGAAAAGAGGGTTTACCTCATACTATTGTGGTGTCTGGTGAACAGGGGATGATCGCACCGAGCTCGTTAGCGGTTCATGTTGAGCACAAGGCTCCTGATGAATATGTGATGTACAAGCAGGGGCAAGCTGAAGTCGACGCAATGAAAGTCGCTTTAGAGGTGCCTTATAATGGCGATTTAGGAATTTATAATTGGTCAGGGATGGTTTATGCCACTGATGCTTCAAGTCAGCGCCCGCTGATTTTTCCAATTACCGAGCAGTCGTACAGCGTTGTTGAAGATATCGACTTAGCAGAGTCACGACGTCTTCAAGAAGAAGCTCTTGCTGAACAGAAGCGTATCGCAACAGAGTTGATGATCCTTCAAAAACGTGAAGATGACAGACAGCGCAGTATGATCATTATTGCGGTGGGTAATGTGGTCGCTATTCTATTGGGCTTATTGATTTGGTTTGTGGTTCGTAAGGTCAAGGCGAAGAAAAAAGCGTTACCTGAGATGCAGCTCAAGGCGCCCAAGTAACTCGCTTAGATGATTAGATTGTCTAGAGAGAATAAGCTGCTAGATAAAGCATTGGAATTTGTGGCAACGAAATCATGAACAAAAAAACGGGACTCATAGTAGTCCCGTTTTTGTTTCTTTTTCTGGCCTTAAGCGACGTTATCAATCGATTGGTCTGGGTACTGAGATTTTGCTGCAAGCTCCTCTGGTGAGAAGTCATCCACGTTAATCGTGTACAGTCTATGTTCCTCAGCGCTAATCAGAAGATTTGCTTCGTCTTGCGTTAAGATACCTTTCTCAAGTCCCAACTGAGCAACAAGATCAAGTCGTAAGAAGGCACGTTTTTGATGTGTCTCTTTGCAGACTTTGTCGAACAGAGGTTCAGCTTGAAGAATCACTTCTAGCGCTTTTTCAATCTTACCTACTGGGTTGTATTCCGTCGCTTCTAGGTATTGGCCGCGACCTATACGAGAGCGTGTTTCGCTTGGTGTTTGTAGAATGTGCGCAACTTTGCTATCGAGCTTGTCGTTTGGAGCACGACGGATACGACCAAATGGCATTAGCACAACACGAAGCAGACGACCAATCACAGGGTTAGGGAAGTTCGCTAAGAATTCATCAATCGCCACTTCAGTCTGACGTAAGCTATCTTGCATCCCCCAATGTACTAACGGTAGATCTTCAGCGTGGCTGCCTTCACTTTCAAAGCGCTTCAACGTTGCTGAACCGAGGTAAAGTTGACTTAAGATATCACCCAGTCTTGCTGATAAACGTTCTCTACGCTTCAGTGATCCGCCTAGAACTGCCATTGAAATATCAGACAGTAGCGCTAGGTTTGCACTGTAGCGGTTTAGCTGTTGGTAGTAACGCTGTGTCTGTTTATCTGTTTTATTTGAAGGTGTTGGCGCATCAGAACCACGACCATCGGTTAAACCAAACCACAAGCTGCGGACTAGGTTGCTCATCGTAAAGCTAACGTGCCCTGCTAACGCTGAATCAAACTTATCAAGCGCATCGCTGCTTTCAGAATAAGCCGCTTCCATTTCGTTCAGTACGTAAGGGTGACAGCGAATCGCACCTTGACCATAGATGATCATTGAACGAGTCAGGATGTTTGCGCCTTCAACCGTAATCGCGATAGGCGAGCCTTGGTAGCCACGAGCTAGGAAGTTCGATGGGCCTAAACAAATGCCTTTACCACCGACGATATCCATCGCATCAATGATGCTGCGCTGGCCACGGTGAGTACAGTGGTACTTAACGATTGCAGAGATAACCGAAGGCTTTTCACCAAGGTCGATGCCCGCAACGGTTAGGTTACTTGCAGCGTCCATTACATAAGCGTTACCTGCAAGGCGTGCAAGTGGCTCTTCAACCCCTTCCATGCGGCCAATAGGCTGTTTGAACTGACGGCGGATACGAGCGTAAGCGCCAGTTGCAAGCGCGGCAGACTTGATGCCACCAGTTGAATTTGAAGGCAGTGTGATACCACGACCAACCGACAGGCACTCAACCAGCATACGCCAGCCTTGACCGGCCATTTTCTGACCGCCAATGATGAAATCGATAGGCACGAAGATATCGTCGCCTTGCGTCGGGCCATTTTGGAAAGGTACGTTTAGTGGGAAGTGGCGGTTGCCAATCTCTACGCCTTTTAAATCCGTTGGGATAAGCGCACAAGTGATACCAAGATCTTTTTGGTCACCAAGCAGACCATCTGGGTCACGCAATTTAAAAGCCAAACCTAAAACGGTCGCGACAGGCGCGAGAGTGATGTAACGCTTGTTCCAAGTTAGGCGCATGCCGAGTACTTCTTCGCCTTGCCAGTCGCCTTTACATACCACACCGTAATCTGGGATAGAGCCTGCATCTGAACCGGCTTCTGGGCTAGTCAGAGCAAAACAAGGGATCTCTTTACCTTCCGCTAAGCGAGGCAGGTAGTGGTTTCTTTGTTCTTCTGTACCGTAGTGCTGTAATAGCTCACCAGGGCCTAATGAGTTAGGTACGCCAACCGTTGATGACAATACACTAGAAACTCCCGTTAGCTTCTGTAGAACCAAAGATTGAGCGTAAGCTGAGAACTCTAAGCCGCCGTACTTTTTCTTGATGATCATGGCGAAGAATTTATGGTCTTTCAGGTATTGCCATACTTCTGGTGGCAAATCAGCAAGCTCATGCGTCACTTGGTAATCGTTGACCATTTCACACACGGTATTTACTGGACCATCTAAAAACGCTTGCTCAGCTTCAGAGAGTTTCGGGTCAGCAATGTTCTGAAGCTTCTTCCATTCAGGTTTGCCTTTGAACAGCTCTGCTTCCCACCATACTGTGCCAGCTTCTAGTGCTTCTTTTTCTGTCTGAGACATAGCCGGTAGAACTTTCTTAAATAAAGAGAGTGCTTTTTGGCTGATCAGTGTCTGACGAATGGTCGGTACAGCAAAGATCGCAACGGCTAATAGATAGCAAAGCCAGCCAGTAACAGCCACGCCGCCAAACAGAGTTAATGCTACCATTGCGCCGGTTAATACAACTAATGCACGTACCAGACTAACTCTATGGTAAAGACAGACGCCTAAGATGACGGTCATGCCGAGTAGGGAGAGCAATATGTTCATGATCGATTTCCTTTTCAGAGATCACTTATTGTTATTAAGTTTTAGGTAAGAGGTCTAACCAGTCAAGTGTAAACAAAATATTAAATATTTGTAAAACTCCAAAGTGAGTAAAAAGTGATCTCAATAGAGTTAAAGTTCTAATTGTGAGAGGTTGGTGGCGAATATTTGGACGGATTTACAACGACAAGTTAATTAAGGTGGCAATCTTTGGGCTTAAGTGTCGACACTATTTCATGTTTGTGGGTAAACTCAGCTATAAAGAGGGGAAAACCCTCAGTTCTCATTTCACGCACTTTAAGCTGCGTCAAAAAAAATAAGAGATAAGCCTTATGTACCAAGACCTAATCAAAAGTGAATTGAACGAAGCTGCTGACGTTCTGAATAAGTTCTTGAGTGATGACCATAACATCGCTCAAATTGAAGCGGCGGCAAAACTGATTGCTGACTCATTCAAGCAAGAGGGTAAAGTGCTTTCTTGTGGTAACGGTGGTTCACACTGTGATGCAATGCACTTCGCGGAAGAGCTTACAGGCCGATACCGTGAAAACCGTCCAGGTTACGCTGGCATTGCGATTTCAGATCCAAGCCACCTGTCTTGCGTGAGTAATGATTTTGGCTACGACCACGTATTTTCTCGTTATGTAGAAGCGGTCGGTCGTAAAGGTGATGTGTTGTTCGGTCTGTCGACTTCAGGTAACTCTGCCAATATTCTAAAAGCGATTGAAGCTGCTCAAGCTAAAGGCATGAAGACGATTGCATTGACGGGTAAAGATGGCGGAAAAATGGCGGGTTGCGCCGATATTGAAATCCGAGTGCCACACTTTGGTTACGCAGATCGCATCCAAGAGATTCACATTAAGATCATCCATATTGTGATTCAGCTTGTTGAAAAAGAGATGGAATAACAGTTTTACAGACATTTGGAGCCCAGGTTTGTGGCTCCATTGGTTTTAATAGGGAGTAGATTAAACCATGTGTGAATTGCTCGGTATGAGCGCGAATGTGCCAACTGATATTTGTTTTAGCTTTACTGGTCTTATGCAGCGTGGAGGCAATACTGGCCCGCACCGCGATGGCTGGGGTATTACCTTCTATGAAGGAAAGGGTTTTCGTACATTTAAAGATCCTAACCCTAGCTGTGAATCTAAGATCGCTGAGTTGGTTCAAAACTACCCAATTAAAAGCCAAGCCGTTGTCAGTCATATCCGTCAAGCGAACCGTGGTGGTGTTAATCTAGAGAATACACACCCTTTTACTCGTGAGCTTTGGGGGCGATACTGGACCTTTGCTCACAATGGTCAATTAACGGATTACGACGATCTGATTAGTGGTCGTTTCAGACCGGTTGGCGAGACAGACAGTGAGCTCTCCTTCTGTTGGCTACTCAAACAACTTGAAGAGCGTTTCCCTGAGCCACCTCAAGATATGGAAGGTATGTTTCGCTTCGTAGCGGAATGTTGTGACCAGCTCCGAGAGAAAGGCGTTTTCAACATGTTGTTGAGTGATGGTGAGTACGTGATGACTTACTGTACTAACCATTTGTACTGGATAACAAGGCGCGCACCTTTTGGTAAAGCGAGCCTGATTGATGAAGATGTTGAGATAAACTTCCAGGAAGAAACTACGCCTAATGATGTGGTTACGGTGGTGGCAACTCAGCCTCTAACAGACAATGAACAGTGGTTTAGAATGAAGCCGGGCGAATATGCGCTGTTTCATTTTGGTGAGCTGATTGGCAACAATCATAAAGCGTTGGAAGATGTCGCTTATGCGCCGAAGAAGGTAGCAAGCCAAGCGCCAACTGAACCATTGAGCTGAGCTAAGTGTCTCGAATAGTATTATTTGAACCCTATAAAAAAAAGGCTGCTTACTGAACTAATGAATCAGTGAGCGGCCTTTTTTTGGATTTGATTTAGTTTCTGAAGAATTACTCTTCTGCGTAACCGTGTTTACCTAATGCCTTACCGTCTAAGACAGCTTGCCCATTTAGCATTGATAAACGATCTTCGGCGAACCATTTACAGACCATAGGGTAAATGCAGTGTTCTTGGGTAAGCACTCGGCTTGCCAGCATATCAGCATCATCATCTTCAAATACCGGTACCTTAGCCTGTAAGATCACAGGACCCCCATCAAGCTCTTCAGTAACAAAGTGGACACTAGTTCCGTGCTCTTTGTCTTGTGCATCAATGGCACGCTGGTGGGTGTGTAGGCCTGGGTATTTAGGCAACAGGGAAGGGTGGATGTTGACCATTTTACCCGCATAGTGACGAACAAACTCTGAACTCAGGATACGCATATATCCCGCAAGTACGATTAAATCGGGTTGGTATGCATCAATCTGAATCATCAATTCATGATCGAACTCTTCACGTGAACCAAAGTCTTTTGGATTCACTGAATGTGCGCCAACACCTGCGGTTTTCGCTCGTTCTAATCCAAAAGCCTCTGCTTTGTTTGAAAAGACAGCCTTAACTGAAGCATCAATCATATTGTTATCACAGGCATCCAAAATTGCCTGTAAGTTACTTCCGCTTCCTGAAACTAACACAACGATGTTTTTATTAGAGTGACTGGTTTTATTTGAGTGATTGTTTTTCATAGAGTGGGTCATACGATTGATTAACTGAATTGTTTACAATGTACCTACATAAACTAAGGTTTTCTGCGGGCTAAATAGCAAAATGAGGACCATTAGGTCCTCATTGATTAACTAAGTAAGTGAGCGTATCACTTATTTAATTTCAACTTGCTCTTCGCCAGCTTCAGCGTTTGCGATCTCACCGATAACCCAAGCGTTTTCGCCTTCAGCTTTCAGTAGTTCAACAGCAGCGTCTGCTTGATCTTTAGGTAGAGCAACAACTAGGCCTACACCACAGTTGAAAGTGCGGTACATTTCGAATGTCTCCACGTTACCTTTCTCTTGTAGCCAGTTGAAGATAGCAGGCCATTCCCAGCTCTTGCCATCAATGACTGCTTTAGTACCTTCAGGAAGTACGCGTGGGATGTTTTCCCAGAAACCACCACCTGTGATGTGTGAGATAGCATGAATGTCATGCTCTGCAATCATCTTAAGCGCTGATTTGATGTAAATCTTAGTTGGTTCTAGTAGGTGCTCACCGATAGTGCGACCTTCTAGTTCTTCATTCTTATCAGCACCAGAAACTTCTAGGACTTTACGAATTAAAGAGTAACCGTTTGAGTGTGGACCACTTGAGCCAACAGCGATAAGTGCGTCGCCTGCTGCTACTTTAGTGCCGTCAATGATGTCCGCTTTTTCTACAACACCAACACAGAAGCCAGCTACATCGTAGTCGTCGCCTTCGTACATGCCTGGCATTTCAGCAGTTTCACCACCGATTAGTGCACAGCCAGCTTGAACACAGCCTTCAGCAATACCAGAAACAACGTCTGCTGCTGTATCTACATCTAGCTTACCTGTTGCGTAGTAGTCTAGGAAGAATAGCGGTTCACCACCTTGAACGATTAAGTCGTTCACACACATTGCCACTAGGTCGATACCAATGGTGTCGTGTTTTTTCAGATCCAAAGCAAGGCGAAGTTTAGTACCAACACCATCAGTACCTGAAACAAGTACCGGCTCTTTGTATTTCGTTGGAAGTTCACATAGGGCGCCAAAGCCACCAATACCGCCCATTACTTCAGGGCGACGAGTGCGTTTAACAGCACCTTTGATACGGTCTACTAGTGCATTACCTGCGTCGATATCAACACCAGCGTCTTTGTAGCTTAGAGAAGAAGTATTACCACTCACGGGATAGTCCTCGAACTTAAGTTGGATGTGAAAACGGCGCTATTCTAACAGGGCTTGAATATGAAGAGCAAACGTTTGCGCGGTTTTTTTTATTAGAATAAAGATTCTGAAATAACCCTAGAGTTCGTGTATAATCTACAGGTTTGTTTAAATATTGCCGGAGTTGGAAATGAAAGTTGTTGAAGTGAAACACCCGCTAGTAAAACATAAAATTGGCCTGATGCGTGAAGGTGAGATTAGCACTAAGCGTTTTCGTGAGCTAGCGACAGAAGTGGGTAGCCTTCTAACATACGAAGCGACATCAGACTTTGAAACTGAGCGTGTGACGATTAACGGTTGGAACGGTCCAGTAGAAGTTGACCAAATTAAAGGTAAAAAAGTAACGGTAGTGCCAATCCTACGTGCTGGTCTAGGCATGATGGACGGCGTTCTTGAGCACATCCCAAGTGCACGTATCAGCGTTGTTGGTATCTACCGTGACGAAGAAACACTTGAGCCAGTACCATACTTCAACAAGCTTGCATCTAACATCGATGAGCGTATTGCTCTAGTGGTAGACCCAATGCTTGCGACAGGTGGTTCTATGATCGCGACTATCGACCTGATGAAAGAGAAAGGTTGTAAGCACTTTAAGATTCTTGTGCTTGTTGCTGCTCCTGAAGGTATCGCTGCTCTAGAAAAAGCGCACCCAGATGTTGAGCTTTACACGGCTGCAATCGATGAGAAGCTAAACGACAAGGGCTACATTGTTCCTGGTCTTGGCGATGCTGGCGATAAGATCTTCGGTACTAAGTAATTCGGTTTCAGCTTAAGTGACTCTAAACAGTTCCTTAACTCGCTGAATTAACCGTATTAATAAAAAGGGAGAGCATTCGATGCTCTCCCTTTTTTGATCTTGTTAGGTTGTGATTCTTTGGAATCTAGCCTTACCGACTCATTAATCGATTTGAGCTTTATCTACCACAGTGTTGTCACCTAGCTCTTCTGGAAGTACTAGGTTAAGTAGAATCGCAACGATACCGCACAAGCTTACGCCCTGTAGGCTAAAGTCACCGATACCAAAGGCCATGCCGCCAATACCAAAGACTAAAGTAATGCCCACAATCACAAGGTTACGTGATTTGTGTAGGTCAACATTGTTTTTGATTAGCGTGTTAAGACCCACTGTTGCGATAGAGCCAAACAGTAGAATCATGATTCCGCCCATTACAGGAACCGGAATCGTTTGAAGTAGTGCGCCTAGCTTGCCAACCAATGCAAGAACGATGGCTGTGACTGCAGCCCAAGTCATGATCACAGGGTTGAATGCTTTGGTAAGCATTACTGCGCCTGTTACTTCACTGTACGTAGTGTTTGGCGGCGCGCCCAGCATTGAAGCGGCAATTGTTGCCACACCGTCGCCAGTAATAGTGCGGTGTAAACCTGGTTTTTTAAGGTAGTCTTTACCGGTCACGTTAGATATCGCAAGCATATCACCTACGTGTTCAACGGCAGGTGCAATCGCGACAAATACCATAAAAAAGATAGCGTTGATGTTGAACTCTGGCGTTGTGAAGTTTGGCAGTGCTAACCAAGATGCTTGCGCTACTGGAGTGAAGTCTACCGCGCCGTATACCAAGCTGGTGATGTAACCCGCAACAATACCACCGAAGATTGGCAGTAGCTTAAGGAAGCCTTTTGAAAACACACTGATGACAATCGTCACTAACAGTGAAATTGAAGAGATCCACAGGGCAGCGTCTGCATCAACAAGCTGAACCGCACCATCGCCTGTCTTACCTAGCGCCATGTTAACTGCAACAGGTGCAAGACCTAAACCGATAACCATGATCACAGGGCCAACAACGACTGGTGGAAGCAGTTTATGGATGAAGCCAACGCCACGAACTTTAATTAACGCGCCCATTAGTACATACACAACACCCGCCGCCATCAAGCCGCCCATGGTTGCACCGACACCCCAAGTTTGAATACCAAACATGATAGGCGCGATGAATGCAAAAGAAGATGCTAAGAAGATTGGCACTGAACGGCGTGTAATAAGTTGGAATAAAAGGGTACCGATACCTGCGCCAAAGAGTGCAACGTTGGGGTCAAGTCCTGTTAGTAGCGGCACGAGTACAAGCGCACCAAATGCTACAAACAGCATTTGCGCACCTTGCAGAGCATTTTTCATGTTATGTCCTTAAAATGGTCGTTATATGAAAAGCGAAAAATAAAATTCGCGGGATTCTATCACTTAGCAATCGATTGCCACACCAAATAGATCAAATTTATTTATCTTAATGATGTTTTATATCCATCTAAGCCCTAGAAATTCAGTTTATAAGTGAGCGATTTATCATGGCCAGGTGATATTTTGTGGTTATTAAACACAGTGGGCTCTATCGACCTTGCCCCTCAATCCATAGTTGCTTATCATCTAGGCACAAGATTTGAATATTAGGATCAGTATGCGCTACATAGCATTGTTGTTGATGGGACTATTAGCCTCTCCGAGTTATGCCTTAACTCAAGTAGATATCTTTAGTGCTGAAGTTGCGATTAACGCTGAAGACAAACAGCCAGAACAAGTGGCAAGAAATACAGGTATGGAGCAGGTATTGATACGTGCGACCGGCCAAACTGATGTCGCTTCGAATGAGACGATTCAAAAGGCGATGCGCAAGAGTTCGCAGTACATGTCTCAAATGAGTTTTGGTGAAAGCAATGACCACTCAACATTGCGTATGCGTTTTAACGGTGCTCAAATCCGTTCGCTATTGACTCAAGCACAGTTACCGTACTGGCCTGACACGCGTTCAAACATCCTTGTTTGGCTGGTGGAAGAGGACAACTACGACAAGAATATCGTGTGGGAACACTCTAACTCACAGTTAGCAGCTAGCTTACAAGCTAACGCAAAAGAGCGTGGCTTGCCTCTAACGCTGCCTGTGGGTGACTTTGACGATATTACGGGTATTGCGACTTCTGATTTGTGGGGTAGCTTTGTTACGCCAATCAGTAAAGCGAGTCAGCGTTATCCTGTTGATGCTGTGTTGGTGATAAAGGCTCAATCTTCAGGCCTACGTTGGGCTCTATACGATCAAAAGCCAAGTCAATTGACGAGTGCACCAACATCGCCTGTAAGTGGTTCACTATCGGGTAACAGCGACACGACTTCTAAGAAGTTAGTTGACCAAATCAGTAACTACTACGCAGGAAAAAGTGCTGTGACGGTAGCGAGTGAGTCATCAGAATCGATTTTAACGCAGTTTATTAGCCTGAATAATGCTCAAGACTTCTTCCAGTTAGAGAACGCACTTAAGCGTCTAAACTCGGTGGCAAGCCTAGATATTCTGAAGATTCAGAACAACGAAGTCACTTTCCGAATTCACTTATTGTCGACTCAACAAGAGTTTGAGCAAGAAGTAGCAAGTATTCGACAAGTCGCGAAGGTTGAAGAATCTTACATTGAGCCTGAAGTGAGCCCTGAATTTGAAACTCAAGACAACACAATGTCTGTAGGTGATGATTCAACAGACGCTGCTGAAGTCGTTGGTGACGAAACTGACTCAGGCGTACAAGTGATTAAGGGCAACGAGATATCTGAGGATGCTGAGCTAACGAATACGCCTGACGCAACGTTAGAGGATTCTAGTACAGAAGATCTAACCATCACTGCGCCAGTACATGCTAAGCCAAGCTTGGTATACGAGTGGGTTCGCTCATAATTGTCAGCTGACATGACTGATTGAAATGAAAACTTGAAAAAAGCCCTGCAAGAGCAATCTCGCAGGGCTTTTTGTTTGTAAGCGGTCAGTTTAAAAGCATGGGCTCAATATTATTGCTCGAACTTAGCTTTCTCTCTCTTTTCTACTTCGGAAAGGCGCTTCAACTTGATGCCTAACTCTTTGGCTCTAAAGCGAGTAAATAAGATATTGCCCGCGAAACCTAGAGTCGTCAGAAGCAGTTCTACAGCCGCTAATAAACGTTCACCATCGTCTACATACAAGATAGTTAATGCGTGTAGGAAATAGAGCATCAAGACGAAATTTGCCCATGCGTGCGTATAAGGTTTTCCTGCTAAAATGCCCGGTAATGGCAATAACAGCGGGATAGCCCAAGCAATCGCCAGTGTGACATTACTGAGATGAGGGTGCGGTGAAAGCGTCATCTGCCAAGCCACCACCCAGAATAACAGTGACAAGTTGCCCGCTAAAGCAAGGTAGCGAAATAGCTTGGTTTTGGGAGACATAGCCTTCTCTGGCATATACATCATTGAGAAATTCCCTTCTGATTTATTGCGATGCGCGCTAGGCGTTTACCTAGGTTTTGCGCCAACTCAATCTCTTGTTTGCTAAGTGAAGCGCTCTCTCCAGTACTGCTTGCACCATAAGGCGTACCACCAGTTTGAGTGGTGTGCAGCGCCGGTTCTGAGTAGGGGATGCCCACGACTAACATGCCGTGATGAAGCAGGGGCAACATCATGCTTTGTTGTGTTGTCTCTTGACCACCATGCAATGATGAAGAAGAGGTAAATACACAACCTGGCTTATCGATGAGATCACCATTGATCCACATTGATGTCGTGCTATCCCAAAAGTGCTTCATTGGCCCGGCCATGTTACCAAACCAAACCGGACTGCCTAGCGCCAAACCATCACAAGATCGAAGTTCTTGTAACGAGGCAATAGGATCGGTTGGTTGATAGCGTGAATCAGGCTGCTCTTCTACCGTGTACACGTCGTTCACCGTTCTTAACATGGCTTCACAGTTTGGGATAGACTCAACCCCTCGTGCAATCTGCCTTGCTAGAGCTTGTGTGTTGCCGTGGCGACTGTAATAAAGAACAAGAATGTTAATGCTCATATTGGATTACAGAATCTCTAGCACTTGCTCTGGTGGACGACCAATTTTTGCTTTGTTGTTCGCGACAACGACTGGGCGCTCAAACAGTTTTGGATTGGTTGCCATCGCGGCGAAAAGATCTTCATCAGTAACTGAAGCATCGCCAAGGTTTGCTTCTTTGTAGTCCGCTTCTTTGGTGCGCATCATGTCGCGAACACTGTCAAAACCAAGCTGAGTGAACAGTACTTTCAGCTGTTCAACTGTTAACGGAGTCTCCAGGTATTTGATGACCTCTGGCTGTACGCCGTTTTCCTGAAGCACTTCTAGAGTTTGACGGCTCTTTGAGCAGCGTGGGTTATGATAAATCACGACAGACATGGTTCTTCCTCATTATTATTTTTGATTTAATTGTTTAGCTGAAGCCACCATAGGTGACTTCTTTTTTTGTGTAACGTTGAGCTTTCTTTTTATACTGGCAACGAGCGTTACCAGTAAACACTCTATTGTAGCGACAAGAAGCGCTCTCGTTGAATCATTAGCTGATCAATTCGAGCGTCGTAGCGTGCTTGTTTTAGGCTTCCTAATTCTGCGATTTGGCTTGCTTGCGTGTAGTACTGAATCGCTTTGTTCCAGTTGGCTTGCAGTGCCAAAATTTCTGCACGAGCAGCCAGTTCTTCGTCGCTATTACCAAGGCTCGTATTTACTTTTGAAAGTAAGTGCCAGCCATTGGTGTCATTCGGGTTATCGTGCGTGTAACGCTGCAATACGCGAACCGCTTCTTGAAGATCTTCATTTTCAATCAGTGCGTTGGCGTAGTTAATGGTCAGAACCGGGTTGTTTGGTTGACGAACCAGTGCCGATTTAAGTTCTTTAATCGCAATCTCAGGCTGCTTCTTCTCGATGTGCAGATCCGAAATAGCATCTAGATAAAACAGGTTGGTTGGATCGCTGTTAATCAGCTTGTTCAGGATGGGCTCTGCTTTGTCTAATTTTTTAGAGTCTAGGTAAACCAGTGCTTGGCCATATTCTAATGACGGAACCAAAGCTTTAGGGGCTTTCTTTAGCTGACGCTCAAACCAATCAAGAGCAGCATCATTATTAATGCCAGCATAGCGCGCAACAATGCGGGCTCTTGCTAGGTGGTAGTCCAGAGAGGGAGCCAGTTTCAGTGGCGGGTAACTACGAGCACGAGCACGTGAATCGGTAATTCGGTCTTCTGGTAATGGGTGAGTCAGTAGCATTGGCGGTGGTGTGCTCGCATAGCGATATTCATCAGCTAAACGGCCAAAGAAACGTGGCATCGCATTCACATCAAACCCAGCTTTTGCTAGCGTGTTGATACCAAAGCGGTCGGCTTCTTTTTCATTACTACGGGTGTAGTTGATTTGGCTTTGCATATTACCCGCAGTCGTTGCCGTTAGGGCTGCAATGCCGGCTTCAGGAGCTGCAATTGCCAGTAATACAGAGGCTGCTAGCGCTGCAATGGTTGCTGGAGAGCGGCGCGCTTGGTCTTCCATACTACGCGCTAAGTGACGTTGGGTTACGTGCGCGATTTCGTGCGCTAATACAGAAGCTAATTCACTTTCAGATTGTGCATGCAGGAATAGACCTGAGTGCAAAGCAACATAACCACCAAAGAAAGCAAAGGCGTTGATGTTGCGGTCACGGATCATAAAGAACTGGAAAGGTGTCTTTACATCATTTGCGTTCGCGACCAGACGATGGCCAAGAGTATCAATATATAGATTTAGAACTGGGTCGTTTACGATAGGCTGGCTACTTCTGATGATGCGCATGTAGGCATCACCATAGATAAGCTCTTGGTCGATAGTGAGTGTGCCGCCAGCAGCGGTACCGATATCTGGTAGCTCCAAACTATTGGTATTCGCCATAGTTGGGGTGCTTAATGTAGCTGCGATGCATAAGCAAGCAATTGAGCGAGCGCGTTTAAACATATTAGTCAGTAATACTCCGTTTCTTCTGACAGTAAGACAAGTGCAATGGAAATTGGTTCTTTATCTGATTTAACCTTTGCCAAGTGCGTGCGCTATCATGAAGGAGGATGAATGAATGATGGCGCGTTTTCAAAAACAGATTACAATACGACCCTTATAATAAGCATCGAGCTCAAGAATGACACCTAATATTCTAGATTTACGCCAAGAGCGCTGTCCAATGGCGCTATTATTAGCCAAGCGTCACAGTGTAAAGTTAGAAGTAGGGCAGTCATTGTCAATTTATGTGTCTGATAACAGTTCGATGAAAGATATTGTTACTTATTTGTCTAAGCAAGCCTATGACGTCATCACTGAGGTTTGCTCTAATTACCATCATCTCCTCGTCACTAAAAAGGAATTGCAGTCAGATGCTTGAAATGGTCAATCGTTGGTATAAACGACGTTTCTCTGATCCCCATGCTGTCAGTTTGGTTGCCATCATTCTCTTCGGCTTTATTACGATCTACTTCTTTGGTCACCTAATTGCACCGCTCTTGGTTGCGATTGTGTTGGCTTATTTGCTTGAGTGGCCTGTTACCCAACTTCAAAGACTCGGTGTTCCAAGAACGCCTTCGGTGATGTTGGTGATCATGATGTTCTTTAGCGTGATGCTACTTGCGATCTTTGGCTTGGTACCAACCATTTGGCAACAAGTGGGCAATCTAATTAATGATATCCCAAGCATGTATGGCAGCTTGCAAAACTTCATTGCGACGATTCCTGAACGCTATCCAGAATTAGCTAACCTGCAGATCGTTGAGTCCATTATGTCTAACGCCAAGAACAAAGCGTTAGGTTTTGGTGAAAGTGTTGTCAAAGGTTCTCTTGCTTCTCTTGTGAGCTTAGCGACCTTAGCGGTTTACTTGATTCTTGTGCCGCTGCTGATCTTCTTCTTATTAAAAGATAAAGAAGAGATGATCAGCATGGCGAGTGGCGTGTTGCCTAAAAACCGTCGTCTAGCGACCAAGGTTTGGGTTGAGATGAACCAACAAATCTCGAACTATATTCGCGGCAAGGTCCTTGAGATCTTGATCGTCGGTGGTGTCAGCTACGTGACCTTTGCGATTCTAGATTTACGTTATTCAGCTCTGCTGGCTGTCGCGGTTGGCTTCTCGGTACTGATTCCTTATATCGGTGCGGCGGCTGTGACCGTTCCTGTCGCGATTGTCGGTTTGTTCCAGTGGGGATTAGAACCTCAGTTTTACTGGTTGCTTCTCGCTTACGGTATTATCCAAGCGCTAGATGGTAACGTGCTCGTTCCTGTTCTTTTCTCTGAAGCGGTGAACCTGCACCCAGTGGCCATTATTGTTGCCGTGTTAGTGTTTGGTGGACTGTGGGGATTCTGGGGCGTGTTCTTTGCTATCCCGTTGGCAACGTTAGTTAAGGCGGTTTGGAATGCCTTACCGAGTCACGCATTAGACGATGACCCCGAACATCAAAAGTAATTGATCTTGTTATAGAAAAAGGCCGAACATCCATGATGTTCGGCCTTTTTGCTCTTAGCTTAATAATTAGCTTAATGAGTGTTGCTATTGCCTTAGAAAGTGATGAATCTAAGTCATTAACTCACTCAAATCGCCCTTAAGCTTCTTGATTGAAGTAATCTAGAACCACTTCGTGGTGAGTCTTAGTCTTGAACTTGTTGAAGACATGTTCAATCTGACCTTCTTCATCAATTAGGAAGCTAATACGGTGCAGACCGTCGTAGATTTTACCCATGAATTTTTTCTCGCCCCAAACGCCAAACTGTTCAGCAACGCTGTGGTCTTCATCAGATAGCAGGGTGAAGTTTAGAGATTTCTTCTCAACGAAGTTTGGTAGACGTTTTACTGGGTCAACACTCACACCTAGAACAACCACGTTTAGGTCATCAAGCTGTGTTTTGATATCACGCAGGCCTTCCGCTTGCACAATACAACCTGGAGTCATTGCTTTAGGGTAAAAATAGAAAAGTACTTTTTTACCTTTGAAGTCACCAAGAGATACGATATTGCCATCTTGATCTGGAAGAGAAAAAGCAGGTGCTGGAACACCAGCCGTTAGCGTATTCATGACATTTCCTTTTTAAAGACTGTTTTTGATAAAGTTGAGCGAGCCTTGGACTGATAGGCTCTGACACAGCGAATCGAATTCTTCTTGTAGCTGCATCAAGTTACATTCTGATTGCACAGAAGCGGTAATAGAGATATGGAATTGGTCGTTGTCGAGTTGAACCTTAGATTTATTGATGGTTCGTGCACTTAACGAATCGAGGCCGATGTTTCGGTCTGCGAAGAACTGGGTAAACTGCTCAGTAAGTCCGATTTTATCGTCTGACTCAACGAACACCTCTACTGTGTAAGAGTTCTCAATAACATCATGAGTTGAGGTTCGCTTCATAATCGTAATCAAGTCGTGCTCTTGTCCAAGCAAGGGCAAGGTGGTTTCAACGCGGGTAATGTTGTTTGCCTTTCCAGACAGCAGCATGATAAGCGTAAATTCTTCGCCAAACAGGGCGATACGGCTATCAATAATGTTACAGCCTGATTGGGTGACTAAATGAACCACTTGGTTGCATACACCTGGGCGATCAGTGCCCACAGCTGTGATTACTAGATGTTGAGTCATAAAATCACGTCTCTTTATATTCCATTGATTCATGCATGTTAGCACAGTTAGCTCGTGGAATAAGCGTGCGTGCGGGGCTTTTTATGTGCGACCTTGCTTCGAACATGCAACCAATGATAAGAATATCGAGCGCGTTAAAAAATGAGATAGAGCGATGAGAGCACAGCTTACTTGTTACTGACATCCAGTGATGTGCTATCCGCTAGATTGAGTGCAGGTTACCCAAATTCTAGGTAGAACGCCGTTAGAAGTCGTTTTACCTCAAACATACGACAATATTTAATGCAGATGTTGCCGGTAAGCCACTTTAATGTCTTGTGTTTATTGATTGGCTTACAGTAACATGCAAAAAGAATAAATTAAGGGAGATAGACATGTTTTCAGGAAGTATCGTTGCGCTAGTTACGCCATTTAATACAGATGGTGAAGTGGATTTCGACAGCCTTAAAAAGTTAGTTGAGCACCATATTGCTGCAGGTAGTGATGGTCTGGTTGCGGTTGGCACAACAGGTGAGTCTTCAACACTCACTATTGAAGAGCATGTCAAAGTCGTCAACAAGATCGTTGAATTTGCTGATGGTCGTATTCCCGTTATCGCTGGTACAGGTGCAAATGCAACTCATGAATCTGTTCTATTCAGCCGTTTGTTGAATGGTTCTGGTATTGCTGGTTGCCTGAGCGTAACGCCTTACTACAACAAACCGACTCAAGAAGGTTTGTACCAACACTACAAAGCGATTGCTGAAGTCAGTGACGTTCCACAAATTCTATACAATGTTCCAGGTCGTACTGCGGTAGACTTGTTGCCAGAAACGGTTGCTCGTCTTGCTGAGATCGAAAACATCGTTGCACTGAAAGATGCGACGGGTGATCTCGACAGAATTGCAATTCACCGTGAACTTTGTGGCGAAGACTTTATCTTACTAAGTGGTGATGACTTAACAGGCCTAGAATTTGTTAAGCGTGGTGGCGATGGCGTGATCTCTGTAACGAACAATGTTGCAGCCGCTGATATGGCAACCATGTTCAAGCTAGCAAAAGAAGGTAAGTTTGAAGAAGCGGAAGCGATCAATGAGCGTTTGATGCCTCTACATAAGAATTTGTTCGTTGAGTCTAACCCTATTCCCGTAAAATGGGCGGTTCATAAAATGGGTCTGATTGCTGAAGGTGGCTTACGTCTACCGCTGACTGAACTGTCAGAGCCAGCTCAACCTGTTGTTGCTCAAGCAATGACTGAAGCGTGCATTTACTAAAACGTATGAAGTGATGCCGAAGCGAACCTTCGGCATTTAGGAGTATAAATGAAGTATTCTCACCAGCTAGTGATTGGGTCACTGGCTGTTTTCGTTCTTACAGCATGTTCTGGCAACCCGACTCAACGTCGCCAAGCCAAAGATGATTTCGAATACTTAGAAACACCTGAGTTTTCACAATGGCAATTGCCTGTAGATGCTCAGCCTCAGTTCTACCCAAATTTTGACATCCCAAGCGGTGAATTCAGTGGTGGTACTGGTCGTGAAGTGGATATTCGTCCACCGCAACAGGTTCTTGAACTGATCCCGGGTGCTCGTGCTGAGCGTCAAAACGGTGAAGTGACACTATGGCTTCTTCGCGCAGAAGAGGCAGACCGCGTGTGGCAAACGGCTGTAGATATGCTGGCTCAACGTGGTATTGGTATTCGTGAGCAATCAGAGAATGAGATTGAGACCGATTGGGTAACTTGGGTTTCTGAAGATGAAGACGTAGAGATTGGTAGTCGTTACTCTATCTCTCGCTTCCAAGCAAACAACCGTCATGGCTTCAAGATTAATCTGATTGATTGGCGTGAAGGTACTGAAGAGAAAACAGTAACGGCAACCAATAAAGAGCGTTACAACGCGTTCCTGACCAACCTAGTTATGGCTAAGTACGATGAAAACCTTCGTGCTGAAGCGGCGCTGAAAGCGCAAGAGTTGGTGAAGCGTATTCCAATTTCAATGGGTGCTGACCGTAGTGGTTTCCCTGTGATTATTGCTCGTACGCCATACAATGTATTCTGGCAGCGTCTGCCTAACTTGTTGCCTGAAATGGGCTTTGAGCTTGAAGAACGCAATCAATCTCAGGGTACGGTGAAGGCGAAGTACGCAGCACCAGATGATGAGTTCTGGGAAGAAATTGGCCTACAGCCTATCGACTTAGCGCCAGGCACTTACAACTTCCTATTTGGTGACCTTGGCAACCGTACGTCAATCAACGTAACGGATGCATCAGGTAAGCCAGTAGAAGAAGAGCTGCTTAAGTCTATGGTTCCGGTATTAGCGCATATTGCTGACCAAACCAAAGATGACAAAGAAGCGAAAGCTGAGTAGTCATTCAAGCCGTCACAAGCTGAGTTAAATCAGCCTTGTGATTAGCAAAAGCAAATAAAAAAGAGGACACACTGTGTCCTCTTTTTTATTGTATTCGTTGTCATCAGGCTACATTGGTCAATCAAAATTGGTCAATCAAGCTGATTAGCCAAAGCAAAAGGCTATGCGTCTTTATTGTCTTTGGATTCTTCTTTTTCAGCTTTCTCTTGGTTAAGTTTATCCGAGCGATTGAGCTTATCTAAATCTCGCTCAGTTTTACCACGCCCCGTCAGATCCATATTGGCTGTCTGTTTGAGCGCTGCGATGTTACCCACAACAACGCTAACTACGATGATGATGATAACCCAAGGGTTTGTAAGCCACTCCAACATAAGCGCTCCTAATGACTGATATTCGCTACGAAGCGTGCATAGATCTCGTCTAGCTGCTCCATAATAATCTCATACCCTAATACTGGCTTAGATTGGAGTTGCTTGCCAAGTAAAGTCGGAGATAACTGTGATAAACACGACTCCGATACTTTGCGATGGCTGATATGCCATGGTTCGATCGCCACACCACCCAAATCTTGGCTGTAAGGAAAGAAGAAACCAAATTGTGCAGCATGAACTGATAGCCATTGGTAAAACGATTGCTGGTGGCCAGTAAGGTATTCCCATGGTTCTAATTGCAGATGTATGCCTTCAGGTAAGTGGTTACGAGCAAAGACATCGAAGTCACAACCCCAATGATGACGACTCGCGCCGGGAAGCGCAGACCATCTCAGGATAGCCGATAGCTTTTGTTGTTCGGTCAGTTTTGAAGCATCAAGAGGTTGGCTTTCTGAATCTAATATCGGAGCTTCGCCAGAAAACTTACGGTTCCAAATCAGAGATTGCCTTTCATAGTCGCGAAAGCCACTGGCAATCTCCATTTTAAAACCAGCGAGCTGAGCAGCTTCAATCAAATTATTCAGGTCATTCTTAACCTCACTGTGGACCAAGAAGGTCTTGGTGCCGATCAGGCTAGGCTCTAGATGAGAATCTGATTGTCCGGTAAGCTGCTCTGGTGTCATAACGAGTCTCTCAATAATTGGATGCTATGAATCGCTGATGAAAGACTATTTAGCGAATAGGTTCACTAATGTTCTTTCGTACATGTCAGTTAGCTTTTCTAAATCGGCTACCTTCACGCATTCGTTAACCTTGTGAATCGTTGCATTCACAGGGCCTAGTTCAACCACTTGTCCGCCCATACGTGCAATAAAGCGACCATCAGATGTCCCGCCAGTCGTTAGCAGTGCTGGTTTCACATCATTGACGTGACCCACTGCATCAACAATAGCATCAAGCAGTGAGCCTGCGTCTGTTAAGAACGGGTCGCCATTGAATGTCCATTTCAAATCGTATTCGAAATCATACTTGTCGAGTGTCGTTGTGATGCGCTCAACGATGATGTCGTTGCTTAACTCTGTACTAAAGCGTAGGTTAAACTGAACATTAAACTCACCAGGGATCACGTTTGAAGCACCAGTACCCGCACTCACATTTGGAATTTGGAAACTGGTTGGCGGGAAGTAATCATTACCTTTGTCCCACTCGGTCGTTGCCAGTTCGTTGATCGCAAGTAGAGAGCTGTGTACTGGGTTGTTTGCTAGGTGAGGGTAGGCAACATGACCTTGTGTGCCTTTAATCGTTAGGTCGCCAGTGATAGAGCCACGACGGCCGTTCTTCACGACATCACCCACGAACTCAGTGCTCGATGGTTCACCAACGATACACATATCGATGTTTTCACCGCGCGCCATTAATGCTTCAACAACACGTACAGTACCGTTGATGAAAGGACCTTCCTCATCTGAAGTGATCAGGAAACCAATTGAGCCTGTGTGGTCTGGGTGTTTGGCAATGAACTGCTCGACGGCAACAATCATTGAAGCCAGAGAGCCTTTCATATCAGCAGCGCCACGGCCATGTAGGAAACCGTCTACGATAGTCGGTTCGAATGGCTTAGTGTTCCACTGTTCGATTGGGCCTGCAGGTACCACATCAGTGTGACCAGCAAAAGCAAACAGAGGCGCTTCAGTACCACGACGAGCCCAGAAGTTGGTCGTATCTTCAAATACCATCACTTCGATTTCAAAACCGAGTGCTTTTAAGCGTTCAATCATCAGGTCTTGGCAGCCTGCATCTTCTGGTGTTACCGATTGACGGCTGATTAGGTCTTTTGCCAGAGCCAAAGTTGGGCTATCTGTCATCCTTGAATTCCTTGTTTAAATAAAACGTCTAGTCATTAATTTTTAGGCGCTGATTCACTGATCAACGTCCTGTTGTCTGTCTATGTAAATACAACGATCTAAGCAAAAATAGCCGCGTATTGGTCGGCTTTAAATCCGATGTGAAGCTTACCCTCAACTTTTAAGATTGGGCGCTTGATCATTGCAGGTTGTTCAACAAGCAAAGTCACCGCTTTTTCTTCTGTTAGGGTGTCTTTCTGTTCTTGAGAAAGTTGGCGATAAGTCGTACCACGTTTGTTTAGCACAAGCTCCCAGCCTAGCTCAGAGCAGAAGCTTGTTACTAGCTCTTCTGTGATGCCTTGTTTGCGATAATCGTGAAATTCGAACTCGATACCTTCAGCTTCGAGCCATTTCTTTGCTTTTTTAATGGTGTCGCAATTTGGGATACCAAACATGGTGATAGTCATTATTCTTCCTTTGAGTGATTTTATTTCATTGTTATGAGTTGAATCCTATCAGGAAGCAGCAACTCAGACAAAATAGAGTGATGAATATTTCATAGAGTGAAAAAAAAGCGTAAGAAAATGTCACTATTGGAGACTTATTGATCAGCCTCAACATGTTGTCAGCGAAAAAAGAAATAATTGAGCTGCACATATATAGGAGGTGTCAATGGAGTTGAGTCCTGTTTTTGCAAGGCGGCTATATTTAGCATTGTTAGTGGAAAGCCTTGATAGGCCAAATGTGCCTAAACTCATCGAAAAAACGGGGTGGCCTCGTCGTACTATTCAAGATGTACTCAAGGCGTTACCGGGGATCGGTATCGAACTTATGTTTGTTCAAGATGGGCGACGTCATAATGATGGCTATTACCAGTTATCCGACTGGGGGCCATTTGACAGTCAATGGGTTATCCAGCGTAAAGGCGATATAGCAACAAGCCTTGGATTTAGTGCATAAGCCAGCGAAAGCTGGCTTTCTTTTGGGTGTCATAAAATCAAAGCATATCGATATGCCGCTTTAGTTGCTTACTCGCACAGGTAGGCGGTACCAAGCATAGTCACGGATGTGGAAAAATCTTGGGGAAGTGTGAATATCACGGTATCTGCGCCTAGCTCAATCGTATTCGACTTGAGTTGATTCATGGCGCCTTGAATCAATGTGTCATTTGGGTAAAACAGGTAGTTGTACCAATGGCCTTCGCTGCCTGTGACTTCCCCTTTATACTGACATTTATCGATATTAATCACGCCATGGTAATCCATTTGCACGTTGGCAGCTTCGCTATGAGGCGTTGATGTCGGTGTCGTGCAACCGAGTAACACGCTACTCATAGCCAAAGCGATTAATTCCTTTTTCATACGCTTATCCTGTTATTTCATCAAATAAATCGCGAAGCCTATCCAGCTAGCGAACAATAATAACCACGGCAATTTACTGGCGTGATTTGATGTTGTTTCATTATCCAAGTCGACATTCTGTTCTTGGTCTTGGTCTTGGTCTTGGTTCGCTTGTAGAGTCTGCTTCTCTTTCTGTACGCGCTTTTTAGCTTTATCGGCTTGGCGGCTGCGTTCTTTTTGCTGTTTCTTGTACAGTGCGATGCCTTTCTCGATACCCTGAGCAATCAGTTTAGTTTGTTCTTTGGTTTGAGCTGGCTTTTGAGTCGCTTTGGCTATCTTCAGTGCTTCCTGTTGAGATTCAACAGAGGGCGTATTAGTTTTGTTTTTCATACTGAGTTCGACAATTAAAACGGATTGGCTACTAAGATAACGCAAAGCTAGTTAAGTATGAATGATTTGCGTTAAAGTGTTGGTTTGAAAATAAGTGAAAGTGAGATTTGTGCGGTACTCCATAGAACAATACGACAAGCACGGCTTTTTGAAAGCTCCAATCTTGCTCTGGCTAGGTTGGTTGTTTCTTGCGAAAGCCTTGGTCGTTTTCATTGTTGCAGGCGCAAGCCGAGAATCGGGAACCGATATTCTTGAGATAATCTACCCAGACCATCAGATGTTTTATGTCGGGATCGCGTTGAGTGTGCCTAGTTTGCTGCTGATGTGGTTATTTGGGCTAAGATCGCCAGATAGAAAGCGCCTTAACAAAGTCGTGTCATGGGGACGTTGGGTTACCACGATGGCTATCTTGGCACAGGGCTCCCATACGATTTATTTAATCTATTTGGATAACGGATGGTTCCGTTGGTCAAATGGCATCACCCTATTGTTGCTGCTGTGGTTAGCGCTTTATCTAACCAATAGCCATGCTGCAAGGGATTGCTTTAAAGTGGTTGAGCACGAAGACTGATTCTCATCAAAACATTTGTCCCATTCACAATTATACTTAGAAGCTAAAACTGGAAGGAATAATCTATGCTTAATGTTTCAAATGAGCAGCCTAACGTTCAAAGTGCTATTTTGCCTGAAGCTGGGCCTTTCGCGCTTTACGTTCAACTTAAAGTGAACGCTAATACTGCTAATGTACTAGCAGAAATTCAAAAGCTTCCGACTCTAATCGACGAACTAAACCAAACTCAGCCTGATGCGAACTTAACGGCATCGGTTGCGTTCTCAAAAGCTTTTTGGGATAAGTTCGAGCAAGCAGCGCCCGCTGATTTGATCGACTTCCCTGTGCTGGGTGAAGGTGATATCACCGCGCCGAGCACACTGTCTGATGTTCTGATTCACTGTCATTCAAACCGACATGATCTGCACTTCTTTATCTTGCGTAAATTGCTATCTGAAGTAGCAGCTGATGTTGAAGTGGTTGATGAAACTTATGGTTACCGCTTCCTAGACTCTCGTGACATGACAGACTTTGTTGATGGCACTGAAAACCCGAAAGACGCACAACGTGCTGAAGTCGCTATTGTGCCTGAGGGTGAATTCGCTGGTGGTAGTTATGTAATGGTGCAGCGTTTTGTGCATAACCTGCCAGCTTGGAATCGTTTGAATGTATCGGCACAAGAGAAAGTGATTGGCCGAACTAAACCTGATTCAATTGAGTTAGATGATGTTCCTGCGGCGTCTCACGTTGGCCGTGTGGATATCAAAGAAGAAGGCAAGGGGCTTAAGATTGTTCGCCACAGTCTACCTTACGGTACTGCTACGGGCGACCACGGCTTATTGTTCATTGCTTACTGTAACGTTCGTCATAACTTCGATGCGATGTTAGAGAGCATGTACGGCGTAACTGATGGCAAAACAGACCAACTGCTTCGCTTTACTAAAGCGGTGACTGGCGCGTATTACTTTGCTCCTTCAACTGAGATGTTGAGTGCATTAACGATTAAGTAAGTCGTCTCAAAAAGAATAAACAAAGGGAGCCTCAGGGCTCCTTTTTTATTAAAGCTTTATATGAATTGGTCGATATAAGAGCAATCGTGAGTTTTATTCCTCTTTTTGTAAGCGAAGGTCTATGGCTATAACTGTTAATACCAATGTCTCAGCGCTGGTGGCCCAGAGAAACCTCTCTAATGCCAATAACATGCTGAACCAATCTTTGGAGCGCTTGGCTTCAGGGAGTCGTATTAACAGCGCTAAAGACGATGCTGCAGGGCTACAAATTTCGAACCGCTTGGAAGCGCAGATGAGTGGTATTGATGTCGCTGTGCGTAATGCGAATGATGGTATATCTATCATGCAAACCGCTGAAGGCGCGATGAATGAAACCACCAATATCATGCAGCGCATGCGCGACTTGTCTCTACAAGCAAGCAACGGTTCAAATAGCCAGTCGGAAAGAACGGCGATTCAAGAAGAGATTACCGCCTTAAACGATGAGCTGAATCGTATTGCAGAGACCACTTCTTTTGGTGGCAAAAAACTTCTCAATGGTAATTTTGGTAGTACGTCATTTCAGATTGGTGGCAGTTCGGGCGAAGCTGTGCAGATTGGTTTGAAAAGCATGCGTACTGATGACATCAACATGGGCGGCTTTAGCTACGTTGCTAATGGCATGGCCAGTGATTCATGGGAAGTGAAATCAAACCAGAATGATATGACGATGTCGTTTACCGATCGTTTTGGTCAGCCACAAGAGATCACCATCAACGCGAAAGCGGGCGATGATATCGAAGAGTTGGCGACCTACATTAATGGTCAAACGGATCTCTTATCGGCTTCTGTTAATGATGACGGACAACTTCAGATTTATATGTCAGGTGAAGATACCGCGGGTACCATCTCTTTTTCAGGTTCATTAGCCAGTGAGCTTTCGATGTCAGCGGGCTATTACGAGTCAGTTAATGACATCAATGTAACGGATGTGGGTGGTGCTCAGCGCGCCGTCTCTATTTTGGATACGGCGATGAAGTATGTCGATAGCCATCGCTCTGAATTAGGGGCAATGCAAAACCGCTTTGATCATGCCATTAACAATCTTGAAAACGTTCATGAGAATTTGGCGACATCAAACAGTCGAATCAAAGATACCGACTACGCCAAAGAAACCACTCAAATGCTCAAGCAACAAATACTGCAGCAAGTGAGCACAACGATACTTGCTCAAGCCAAGCAAGCGCCGAATCTAGCTTTAACGTTATTAGGTTAATGAATTACCTACAATCTTATAAAAGCATTTCAGCTTGGTCGGTGCTTTTTGGCGAATAAAAATACAATTTCTCACTCGACTGACTTCCCGGCAACTTTAGCGATTTTCTCATCTTTTTTCGATAATTTTACGACCAGTCACGCTTTCTTCTGTTTTACCGCTATTTCTTTAAATTTGTTGTTTTTTTCCTAAAGGTTTCGCCAATCACGCCGTTATTAAAAGTAACTT
>NZ_JBFRSX010000023.1:0-59787 GCF_041473835.1 Vibrio sp. 10N.222.55.A1
GATTCCATACATCACGTTAAAGTATTTACTCATTCCAGAGTAAGATCGCAGTCGTTCCTTAGGATATGTAATGTGACCAGCCATAGATGCAGGCGATATCAATTTATAGGATCTCATCGCCATTCCAATCCCAGTCAATTTGGGAAATATCACGGGAGACTTTGTATAAATACCATCCGAGCAAAGCGATAATACAAAGGATTATAAAGGTAAAAAGCATATCATCCCCTTAGAGCTTTCATGTGACGTAACTACAGGGCTTACCATGGCAATTGAGTGCCATCGTAGACAAAAAATGAACCTGAATGTTTAAGTTTTAAATTGTCGATGACATTAAGCATGCCTTTAACACTCTCTTCTACTGTTACCTTGCCTTCCTTGCCACCCATATCGGTTTTTACCCAACCTGGATGAATTGCCATGGTCTTCACTCCCGCTTCGGATAATTCACAGGCTAGAGATTTAATTATTTGGTTGAGGGCCGCTTTTGATGCTCGATAGCTGTATCGTCCCCCTGAGCGGTTATCATCAATACTGGCCAGTATTGAGGTCATCCCGATTATGGTTTTATCTTGGCCGGCTAGAATATTATTGAGCAAGGCCTGCGTGATTAACATGGGTGCGATGGTATTGACCTTTAACACCTCTAGCCATCTTTGCTGATCCATATTGCCTAAGTTGTCACATCCTTCACCACTCACCCCAGCATTATGAATAAGTACATCAATAGGTTGCTCTTTAAACACCTCAGTTAAAGCGAGAATATCTGTTTCATGACTAACATCTAGAGCATAAGGGCGAATGGTTGAATACTGTTGTGCTAACAGGGTTAACTCATGCGCTGAATCAATATCGCGACAGCAAGCGATGACCTTGTAATGTCGCTGTGCATATTGCTTTGCAAGCTCTAATCCTAAGCCACGATTAGCTCCAGTAATAAAAACGGTTTTCATTGAGTGCCTCTTATCAGTTTCAATCTTGTCTAATACCAATCAATATAAGTTGCGAAAAGCTGGCCAATGCTGCTGCATTGACCAGCTCTAAGGGTAAGAGTCGTGTTTATTTCATTAATACATTTTTACCATTAACTTTCTGCACGCTTATCAAGACGGCCACTAAAGCGGGTCAAAGCAAGCGCTATCAGTACCACTACTGCACCTACCCAAGGTGTATGCATTAAGCCTGCTTCAGCGACAACCATCCCGCCGCCCCATGAACCAAGTGCAATACCAACGTTAAAGGCGGCAATGTTTAAACCGGAAGCAACATCCACTGCATCTGGTGTATATTTTTCAGCAAGTTTCACTACATATACTTGTAAACCTGGAACATTACCGAATGCAAATGCCCCCCAAACTAAAATCGTGGCTACCGCGGCAATAGGGTTAACGGCGGTAAAATTGAACACGATAAGCACAGCTGCAAGACCAGTAAAAATAATGCTAAGGGCTTTTATTGGGCCCATTTTATCGGCCATTTTTCCGCCCCAAATATTACCAATCGCAACTGAGACTCCATAAACCAACATAATTAAACTAATTGCATTAGCACTAAAGCCAGTTTCTTGCTGCAAAATAGGAGCAAGGAAAGTGAATGCTGTAAAAGTGCCGCCATAACCCAGAGCAGTAATCGCATAAACCAGTAATAATCTAGGTTGAGTTAATACCTTAAGCTGCGATGAAAGCTTAGCTGCAGCAGGTTGTTTTAAGTTATTTGGTACTAAGAAAGCACTACCAATTAATGCGATTAAACCTAATAGCGCAACAACTAAGAAGGTTGATTGCCAGCCAAAGGTTTGACCTATGTATGTCCCAAGCGGCACGCCTGTGACTAACGCCACGGTTAAACCAGTGAACATAATCGCAATGGCGCTGGCGGCTTTTTCTTTTGGTACCAGACCGGTAGCAATGGTTGAACCAATGGAGAAAAATACACCATGGGCTAAACCTGTCAAAATACGAGCGATAATCAGGGTGTTATATCCAGGTGCTTGCCATGCAACTAAGTTACCGACAACAAACAGTGACATGACGGTAATCAATACGTGTTTACGATTCCACTTTCCTGTTAAAGCCGTTAAAACCGGGGCGCCAATGGCAACACCAAGTGCATAAAGGCTAACCAGCAAGCCTGCTGAAGGCAGTGATATATTTAGGTCGGAAGCCATGGTCGGGAGTAGCCCCACGATCACAAACTCCGTTGTTCCAATAGCAAAGGCGCTGAGCGTCAATGCAAGAAGTGCTAAAGGCATAATATTTACCCTCTGTTGTTTGAAAATGACCAGCAATAGCCGATGTATTGGTCGCTATGCCGTCGCGTTGTTAATTGATGGGGGGCATTTTGCATTAAAGATGTTTTGTGAAAAACAGAGGTTTTTACAAATGATATTTGTTATAAATGCAATAAAGCTGATGAGCGATTGGATAAAGTTGAGGGAAATAGCATGCGAACAAAATCTGATGATTTAGCCATTTTACTAGCTGTAGTCGATACCGGAGGTTTTTCAGCGGCAGCAGAGAGCCTAGATATCCAAGTCGCGCGAGTATCCAGAGCGGTCAGTAAAGTGGAGAGTCAACTTGGGGTCACTATTCTAAACCGAACCACTAGACGTATTGAATTAACCGATGAAGGACGCCAGTTCATTGACTCTGTGCGGGTGGGATTAATGCAATTACAGCAGGCGGAAGAAGATATTATTTCCCGTGGGGAATTGCCCAAAGGCCGTTTACGTGTCGACGCGGCTAGTCCGTTTGTGTTTCATCAACTGGTGCCATTGGTGCAGTCATTTAATCAAGCCTATCCCGATATTGAGCTAGAAATAACCTCCAATGAAGGCATTGTGGATTTACTAGAAAAGAAAACCGATTTAGCAATTCGGATTGGTACGTTGAGCGATTCTACGCTACATGCTCGGTCGCTGGGTCGAAGCCCCTTGTATATTGTGGCTTCACCAGAATATATCTCAAAACGCGGGCTCCCCACTAAAAGCAGCGATCTTGCTCAGCATAATCTCATTGGATTTGTCGCCCCCAAAATTTTGAATGACTGGCCTTTAAAAGGTTTTACCCAACTAGACGCTTTGATGTCATCAAGTAATGGCGAAACCATTCGACAAATTGTGTTGGCAGGAAATGGCATTGCATGTCTATCAGGGTTTATGGTGAATAAAGATATTGTCGAAGGACGTTTAATTTCGCTGTTGGAGAGCGAAAAAATCAGTCATCCAAGAAGAGAACAAGTCAACGCTGTGTATTATAAGACTTCTTCTGTGGCCAAGCGGATCTCCGCTTTTATTGATTTTATTAAGCCAAAGCTAACCCTGTAACCCGCTTAAACAAGCTGATTATTACAATTTCTACAAATATCATTTGCCTTTATTGCTATAAATGATTGGTGACTCATTTGCTAGTATGCCCCTATCAAATGAAGAGGGCTCAACTATGTCACTATCACTATTTAAACCATTCACATTGGGTGGACTCACACTCAAAAACCGCATTGTCATGCCACCGATGACGCGTTCAAGAGCCAGTCAGCCTGGTGATGTCGCAAATGACATGATGGCAACCTATTACGCTCAGCGTGCCAGTGCAGGATTGATTGTGTCTGAAGGTACGCAAATTTCAGCGACGGCAAAAGGCTATGCATGGACCCCAGGTATTTACACACCTGAGCAGATTGCTGGTTGGCGTAAAGTGACAGACGCTGTGCATGCCAAACAAGGTGCTATTTTCGCGCAGCTTTGGCATGTGGGAAGAGTCACTCACCCAGATAACATCGGTGGTGAGCAACCGATTTCTTCCTCCGCATTAAAAGCGGAAAACGTCAAAGTATTCGTTGATAATGGCAGTGATGAACCTGGTTTTGTTGACGTCGTTCAGCCTAGAGCGATGACAAAAGCCGATATTCAGCAAGTGATTGAAGATTACCGTCAAGCCGCATTGAATGCCATTGAGGCAGGCTTTGATGGCATTGAACTGCATGCCGCTAATGGTTATTTAATTAACCAATTTATTGATTCAGAGGCGAATGATCGCACTGATGAGTACGGTGGATGTCTTGAAAACCGTCTTCGTTTTCTTGATGAAGTTGTTACTGCAATGGTCGATGCCATTGGCGCTGATCGCGTTGGTGTGCGCTTGGCACCTTTAACAACCCTCAATGGTACTGTTGATGCTAACCCTATTGAGACTTATACCGCTGCCGCAGCGTTACTCAATAAACATCATATCGTGTACCTACATATTGCTGAAGTCGATTGGGATGATGCACCAGATACACCCGTCTCATTCAAACGTGCAATGCGCAATGCTTTTCAAGGCGTGCTGATCTACGCAGGTCGTTATAATGCGGAAAAAGCAAAGCAAGCTATTGATGACGGACTGGCTGATATGATCGGCTTTGGTCGACCTTTTGTGGCGAATCCCGATCTTCCTGAACGTCTACTTCACGGCTACCCATTGGCAGAGCACGATCCAAACACCTTGTTTGGTGGTGGTGAGAAAGGTCTGATTGATTATCCAACGTATAAAGCTTAAGGGGGTAAGTATGTTTAAGGTATTTAAAGGTCACGGACTTGAGACTAGAAACCGTATCGCGATGGCGCCGATGACTCGTTCACGCACGTCTCAACCTGGTGATGTACCAAACGAGATGATGGCAACCTACTACCGTCAGCGTGCCAGTGCTGGACTCATTGTATCAGAGGGCACCCCGATCTCAGCGGCTGCACGAGGTTATTCGATGACTCCGGGCATTTATACCCCAGAGCACATCGAAGGCTGGAAAAAAACCACCCAAGCTGTGCATCAAGAAGGCGGGAAAATATTTACTCAACTTTGGCATGTGGGGCGACGCAGTCATTCTGATATTTCAGGTACTAAGCCGTTAGCCCCATCAGCGATTAAAATCCCAGATCAAGTATTTGGCCCACTAGCTGAAGGTGGCTTTGGGATGATTGAAACTGAAACGCCACGGGAGATGACGCTGCAAGACATTAAGAGCACGATTGCGGATTTTGTACAAGCGGGCAAAAACGCCATTGAAGCTGGTTTTGATGGCGTGGAAATTCATGCTGCGCATGGTTACTTGTTTGATACCTTTTTACGCTTAGAAAGCAACCAAAGAAGTGATCAATATGGTGGCAGCCAAGAGAATCGTATGCGCTTTCTGTTTGATACCTTACAAGCACTTACTGACGAAATTGGTGGGGAAAGAGTTGCGGTTCGTCTGTCTCCTCATATCGGAGAGGGTTTTGCTGGGGATGATGTTGAAATTGTTCCGCTAACGTTAGCATTGCTGGAAAAACTACAACCGATGAACCTTGCGTATGTGCATTTTTCAGAAAACATATCACGCTATGTAGAGGTACCTGAAGAGTTTCGCCAACAAGTTCGTCGAATATACTCAAACCCAATTATGATAGCGGGTAAGTTGACTAAGGAGTCAGCGCAACAGTTACTCGACAAGCAGTATGCTGATTTCGTTGCCTTTGGTACCCCTTTTGTAACGAACCCTGATTTAGTCGCCCGTTTGGCCAATGATAACCCACTGGCCGAGTTTGATGCTGACGCAAGACTCACCTTGTATGGTGGTGGCGAAGAAGGCTATATCGACTATCCAACCTATCAGGCCTAATACACCAGGCACCAAGGACAATTCTTTGGTGCCTTACCTTTTCATTAAGCGAGCGAAATAGAAATGGAACCTTATCGAATTTGGCAATATCAAACAGAGACACACAGTATCATTTTAGGTAACGCTAAAATACCAGCTTTAGATGACAATGAAATCTTAGTACAAAACAAAGCGATTGGTATAAACCCTGTCGATTGGAAATTTATTAAAGCCAATCCTCTAAATTGGCCGAATGGTCATGTTCCCGGTGTTGATGGTGCAGGCGTCATCGTACACGTAGGCTCTAAAGTTGACACCAGTCTCATTGGGCGTCGAGTGGCGTATCATGGCTCACTAAATCACCATGGCAGCTATGCTGAATATACCGTTTTGAATGCTGAGCGGGTGATGACGCTGCCTGAGAGTCTATCGTTTGAACTTGCTGCTGCACTGCCTTGTCCGATGCTTACTGCGTGGCAAGCATTTGAAAAAATTCCATTCACCCGACAAAGAGAAGTGCTTGTCGTTGGTTTTGGCGCGGTGAATAATTTGTTATCCCAGATCCTTCTCAGTGCGGGTTATATCGTTGATGTTGTCTCAGCGAGTCTGAGCGAAGAGCGAGCCAAAAGGTTAGGTATTCGCCAAGTTTATCGAGAACAATCTCAAATCGACATGCAATACTTCGCCATTTTTGATGCGGTGAGTGGCGAAAATGCCGCCCATTTAGTGCCACTGTTAAGAGCGAATGGACATATTGTCTGCATTCAAAATCGTATTGCTAAACCCATTGACCCGCCATTTACTCGCACTATTTCTTACCACGAAATAGCCCTTGGTGCGTTACATGATTTTGGTGATAAACAAGATTGGCATGCATTAATGCAAAATGGTGAAGCGTTACTTGAGCGTATTGAAAATGGGAGTGTTGAAGTTAGTATTCCTGTCACTTTTAAATTCGAGCAGATGCTTGATGCGTTGAAACACAGTGAAACCACAAAACGAAAAACCGTGATTACATTGAGTTAGACTGCGCAATTTATCCTTTTGCTGGGAGTCACATAGCGCTTACTTCCTACACTTTGCTTGGATAGTTGTTCTAATTGCTGATATTGAGTAAGACTCATCTTTGCAACGTCGTTTAAAATTGTGGTCTAAATAATTTTGACCACACTCTTACTAGCAGATGCGATACTAATAGCAATCCAACCAACGAAGAATTCGTGATTGCTCAACAGTCGGTAGAACTACTGTAATTTACTTTAAAAACAGATGGTTAAAAGCGAGCTTAGTGCTCGCTTTTTTTGTGCTCATATGTTGGATAGACCATCGCTAAGTGGCCTTATAGCGAGATAGTCAAAACTCATTCTATTGATTTCGGCAAATCATTTTGTAGCTTCAAACTAGTGATGTTAGGGCTGGCTTGTGATGCCCCAAAAACGCCTAGAATTGAACTTGCAAGGTTTCAGATACAAAAAGTAATAGATGCGACGATCTAGCCCCATCGCCCTCAATGAAATTAAGACTATTGCTTGAATGTAGTGCGCCACTGAATCGGCGATACATGAAAAGCCGATTTAAAGTGCTTTCTGAATACACTGTCAGAGCCAAAACCCGCTTGCTCTGCAACTTGAGGTATCGATAGTTTCGTGGTTTCTAATAGACGTTGGCTAAGCACCAAACGTCGGTTTTGCAGCCATTCACCAAATGTACAGCCATAGGTGGATTTAAACTGGCGTGTGAAGGTACGTTTACTCATCGCACAGCGCTCAGCGACTTCATCTAGTGAGTGACACTGATTAAGGCTCTGCTCCACCAGCTCAATCACAAGGCTAATACTTGTCTCTGTAAGAGGTTTTATGTTGACTGGTGCTGGTATGTATTGCTGCTGTCCACCAGTACGAGATGGCGCAGTCACCATCTTACGTGCGAGATCATTCGCAAGCTCACTACCACACAAACGGCGCACTATATGTAGACAACAATCGAGTGAAGCAGCTACTCCAGCAGAGGTAATGATAGTCTCATGTTCAACAAATAGAGGGTTTGGGTCAAAATCCACCTTAGGAAATTGCTGCTGAAATTGTTCGGAAAACGCCCAATGGCTTGTGGCACGTTTTCCATCGAGAACGCCAGCACATGCAAGTACATAAGACCCGAGGCAGAGTCCTACTAGTAGCTTACCTTTCCCATGATGCTCTATTAGCGCCTCTATAAGTCGCTCACTTGGCTCTGGCAGGTCATTTGGCCAGCTTGGAACAATCACAATATCCGCCTCTTTAATAGCGCTCAAATCTCTATCGATCACCACACCAAATCCAGAGCTTGTTTCAAACTGCAAGCTGTTTTCGCAACAGATCCTCAAGTCAAACCGAACCGGCTGACCGAAAAAGATATCTTGAAACACCAGACAAGGCACAGAGAGATGAAAAGCACTGATGCCTTCAAAGGCTACCATCGTAATTTTAATTAGCTCGGTTGATTTGTTCACAAGTGTCTCGATTTGCGCGAATGTTGACTTTCAAGACAGTATCACAAGAAACTAGAAAGAAGCATACTAAATCTCATAGAGAACATGGCTTGTTAGTGAGTTTAGAGAGGCATTATGAAGATCCACCACCTACGTAGCGCAACATTTATTATTGAATCTGGCGAAAAATTTATCCTTATTGATCCTATGTTGGGGAAAAAAGGCTCTATGCCTCCGTTTTCAGTCATTAAGGCTAAGGCCGCGAAAAATCCAACCGTTGAGATGCCAAGTAATGCCGATGAGCTACTAAACAAGGTTACTCATACCTTCATTACTCACAGTCAAACACTTGGTATCAAGGCATTACAACATGGAGATCACCTAGATCCGGCAGGTGAGACGTTTTTAACAAGTCGTAATATCCCAGTTGCGACACCAGCCAAAGATAAGGCTTACCTAGAAAAATATGACTTAACGGTAAATTGGGGAATTGAAGACTGGCAAACTATCGACTTTCTAGACGGAAAGCTCACCGCGGTTCCGGCTTTGCACGGCCATGGATGGATTCACAAGGTAATGGCTAATGGTGTTGGATTTTTCTTGGAGCTCCCCAATGAGCCTTCTATTTACATTAGCGGTGATACAGTTCTAACCGATGATGTAAAACGAGCGTTGACTGAGTTGAAACCTGATATCACAGTAGTCGCGGCAGGTCGTGCTCGTATGGATGTTGGTCAACCGTTATTGATGTCTATTGATGAGGTCATGGAGTTTATTCGCCTTTCCCCTAATAAGGTGGTTGCGAACCATATGGAGGCACTCAATCACTGTGCAGTGACTCGACCAATTCTTAAAGAAGCAATTGATAAAAACGGTTTGTCAGATAAAGTCCTTATTCCTGCTGATGGTGAGACCTTGGAGTTTTAGATACCTGAACTAATCCGGTGACTCCTGATTTAAGTAAATAGTCTAAATGATTTCTGTCCAAAAGCTTTTCGGATTGAATTTTTACCCGTGGCACTTTCTAACTCGAAAGTGCCCCGTTATCTTTTAGTTAAATCTATCAACAGAATAAACCAAGCCACGTGATAACCTAGTTTTTCTAATCTGAATTATGTCAGCAGCCACCGTCCAATATTTGAATCGTTTTACTTAGAACTCAAAATCTTCCCACAATTTTCGAACTGAGCTATTAGGGTCATTGACCTGTTTCGATTTAACATCAAATTGCATTGTTGGTCGTTCCGCTAAGTTGTATGGAGACCAATCAGCTTTGCTTGTCTTGATGAATGTAAGCCATTGGCTATGCATGGTGTTAATAAGTTCAATCGGAGGTTGTGAGCCGACAAATCTTTTTGCTTGTTCATTGTCAGTGGTATTAAATACAAAAGGCACGTCAACAAAGTGTGCGGCTCCTAAATGACCATCAAATGCAGGTGACATCCAAGAAAAGTTATAATGCCAAACTTTGTTGTCGTTTTTAGTTAACTGTTGAGCAATGTGAAGTGCTGGCATTTTAAACGTAAAATCAGATTGGATGTCGGCAAAAGTGTCTCCAATAGTTTTTCCATTGTCTTTTGTTGAATACACATCAGCAGGGTGGCCTTCCAGTGACAAGTCAGACAATAGTAGCGACTTCGTTTTTTCGGTCGTATTGTTTACGGCATCACTTGGTACAAGGTACAGTCGTGACTCTTGATCGGTGCTACCAACGATGACCGGAATAGAAGGAGAAGCTTTAGTGAGATCTTTCATTGGAGACTCGACAATGATATCGCCATCAACAACGGGCAAAAATGCGGTGCCTCCCCATGATATCATTCCCCATTTGTTGCGATCTTGTATCGTATAACCCATATCAATAACGTTCTTGACTAATTCAGGAAATGGAATGGTCGATAAGCCTTTAACGGTGGCTGGAATATTCAGTTTTTTGGTATAGCTTTGTGTGATTTGCTGAGCTTCTTTCTGAGTTAAAAATGCCATTGGAGGACTTTGCATAATAGCTTTCTGGAATAGGCCTTCTGCTTTTTCGGTACCCAATAAAATGGCAACACTTTCTGCCCCAGCAGATTGACCTGCAACAGTAACTTGGCTAGGGTCTCCACCAAAATCTTCGATGTTATTTTGTACCCACTCAAGAGCCATGATCTGATCAAGAATGCCGCGATTATCCGGTGCGCCCTCAAGGTGCATAAAACCATCAACGCCTACACGATAATTGATCGTTACAACAATCACGTCATTCTGAGCAAAGCTTGTTCCGTCGTAGGCTAACTCTGCCGCATCTTCTCGGATGAATGCGCCGCCAGGGATCCACACCATGACTGGCAGTTTTTTATTTGATGCCTTGTTGTTGGTAGCTACGGCGTTCATAGGTGTCCAAATGTTCAGAGTTAGATCATCGGGAGCCCCCACCAAGGTGGTGTTTTTATCTCGGCTAGGCTGTGGGACAGGTTGACCTGCTTTTGTTGCATCTAATACTCCGCTCCAAGTTTCGTATGCTTGCGGTGCTCGAAATCGGCGATCTGCCGTAAAAGGGTTTTTCGCATATGGGACGTCATAAAATGTGGCTACGCCATCATGGTTGTTTCCCATAAGTTTACCAGACTTAATGATTGCTACCGTTGAGTTTTCAGCATTTTGAGTGTGGGCAAATAGTGTATTACTTTGAATTAAACCTGCACTGAGGCATGCGACTAGTAGCATTGTTTTTTTCATTTCATTCGGCTCGGTATTGGAATAGAAGGTCAGTATAAAACCTAGTTTGAAGTTGATATATATGCTATACGTCAATAGATTGTTGCATAAATCGAACTATTGAGGGTGTATGGATAGAATTGTTTCAATGGAAGTTTTCGTTTCTACTGTCGATCTAGGAAGCCTGACGGCAGCATCTGAGGCTTTAGGAATGTCACGATCCATGGCGACTAGGCATATAACCGCGTTGGAAAAGTCTTTAGGTGTATGTTTACTATATCGCTCAACAAGAAGCTTAGGTATCACTAACGCCGGTCGTGATTTATTGCCTTTCTGCCAGAATATTTTAGAGCAGAATACCCAACTATATAGCTTAGCCCAAGAGCAGCACTCTCAACCTAAAGGAAGAATTTCACTGGTTACTAGCATTTCGTTTGGTCAGGGTTATCTTGCCCAAGCTATTGAACAATTCATGCTTAAGTACCCTGACATAGAAGTCGATCTCACGCTGTCGAATCAGTCACTGGATTTGATAAAACATGGGGTTGATATGGCAATCGAGTTGAGTAATGACCTGCCCGAATCTTTAATTGGAAAGAAATTGGCTGATTGTCCATCGGTGGTTTGCGCTTCCCCTCAGTATCTAGCAGAACATGGGGCTCCTTTATCTCCCGAAGATTTACTCGATCACAATTGCTTGATCCACAAACGAATAGGCAATGATTGGCTGTTTGTTTCTAAAGCCGGTTCTAAATCTGCTCAGCCTATTAATGTAACGGTCACAAGTAACTACTCTGTAAATGATAGTTCCATACTTCTTAATGCAGCGATTAATGGCAAAGGTATAGCGTGTTTACCTCTGCCTTTTATTGCAATCGACATACAAGCAGGGACTTTGACTATCTTGTTGAAAGACTTTGAAGTCAATCCAATTGGCATATGGGCTCTGTATCCTTCAAGGCAATATCAACCCAAACTACATCGACACTTGTTGGACTTTTTGCAAGAAGATTTATCAATTAAGCATGATCATATGCGAAATATTGATTCATGAAGCTATGTTGGTAATGAAACCAAGCAATAATGTATCCTACCTAATCGGTTAGTTACTTCTAAAGTTTTCGTAATATCAACATGTAATGAATGAGTTAATTTGGACTGCTGCATAATTGCTGCCCGTAGAGTTGCGATACTAGAAGTTATGTGAAAGTTCAGCGTGTCTGATGGTTCGTAACTCAGAATTGTCCAAATCCCATTTAGACGCCCAATAATTAAAAAAGGGATTGGTATTTCTACCAATCCCCTCCAAACTCTCTTTCTACTTACAAGCTCTCAATTGCCTTTTGAACCGCAGGGCCAATCTGGCGCTTACGTGAAGTGACACCTTCCAAAGTCAGCATGTCACTTGTTGGTTCAGCGTTGAAAGCCGATTTGATGACTTGATAGTCGCTTTCATCCACCCACAATAAGTTCGCTTCTTTGTTCTTGGTATCTGTGATTGAAAAGAACAGATGGTCTAGCCCGTTCTCTTTTTTGTAAGTCTTCATTGCTGCTAGAAGATCGTCTTTACGGTCAATCAGTTGTTGAGCCATTAGTGTTTCAGCAACACCGATACCCACCTGTTTGCCACCGTACTTAAAGTTTTTGTAATCCAGCGTCAGAATGGTTTCAGATGAAAGGTGGCTAAGATCTGACTTAGCAACCAACATCTGTTGACCGAAGTCTTCGATATCTGAAATGCCTGCAACCTTCGCCAGCTTCTCTGCGTATTCACGATCATGATCTGTTGTAGTTGTTGATTGGAATACCACTGTGTCAGAAAGAATCGCACCCAAGCCAACACAAGCGAGGTGTTTAGGTAATGTCACATCGAGCTTTTCAGCATTGTCAGCCAGTATAGTTGCAGCTGAACCCCAACCTCGGATATCCATCTCGACAATCTGCGGGGTGTTAATTGGAGAGCCACCAATCGCATGATGATCGACCACTGCCACAATGGATGCTTGATCAATAGTTGGTGCTAATTGAGTCACTTGGTTGAAGTCAACCAGCCCCACTCGGTATGAAGAGTAATCTGTCTCTACACGTGGAGATTCTGCATTACAGTAGTTCAAGATAAACGTCGATTCAGGATTAATCGGCTCAGGCACTGTCGCCGTACCACCATAAATATGAGCCGCGAGCATCGCAGACATTACCGTGTCGCTGTCTGGGCTTAGGTGCCCTGTCCATACGAGATCTTCACTGTTTTCATTGGCAGATTGTTGCAAGCTAAAGCAAAACTTGCTGAACTGAAAGACATAATTACGGCTGCAACGACAGGGGTTAGCTTCACGGGTATTTCCTTATTTAAATGCGATATAGAAGCCCATAAGCTAAACACCAAAAATTTCAGAACCGTGTAACTAATATTTCAGTTTTACTTCAGTAAGTAACTAAATGTAATTGCCCTTAGGCTTTCACTGTTAATCACACCAAAGCTCAACTTGGATTAGTTCAGCTTTTCATTATTTCACAATGAATTTCAATGAACCCTAATAATAAGAAAGCTAAGACACTGATTTATTGACCACATAACATCATCAACCCACATATTAGAAATAAGATAATCTTATTAAAAATGGATTATCGAAAGGCACGAAAAAGGCTACAAAGCAGCCTTATTGAGTAAGCATAAATGAGCTATTGATTCACCGATATCGAGGTTCTGTTCCTCCCCTTTCCCACTACTGGTAAGGGATCGGAGATGTAAACCAAGGGGAGGTTAGGAGGGGATTCTAGTGTTTGTATCGAAAGGTATTACTATCATCAACAATCTCGATTTTAACAGGCACGGTGCCTTGTTTAACGTTACCGATTTTTGCAAATGCCTTGTGCGACAGGTCGATCACTCGGCCTTTTACATAAGGGCCTCGATCATTAATTTTCACATCAACAGACTTGTTATTGTCTGTATTGGTCACTCTCACGATAGTGCCGAATGGCAAGGTTTTATGAGCCGCAGTATTCGCATTCATATTATACGTCTCACCGCTTGCTGTGAGCCTTCCATGGAACTTATCGCCATACCAAGAAGCCACTCCCACAAGCGCATGTGAATTGGCATAGCCCTTTGTTTTTGAAGTATCGACGGCCGCATGTGACGAGCATCCGGCAAGCAAAGTAATAAGAAAAGCGGCAAAGATAAGGTTTAGTTTTTTCATGCTATTTCAGTAGATCTTCTTCATGTAATGTTTATCTATTTTCATTGTAGTGCGGTTCAGCAGTATTGAACTGAGTATTGTGAGTTCTCAGCGAGGGCTATCACCAGTGTGATTGCGCAATGTTTTCATGAAGCACGCTCGCTTCAGTCATATTCATGAAAGGTTTTATCTTCAAAACGTCAACTTTAACAATGTCTTAAAGCTGTTGCTTTATTAACCGCACCATATGATGGAGCACTTAAAAAGCACACAAACAAAAAAAGGATTGGTATCTCTACCAATCCTCTTTAGGGGATGTTTCGGTTTTTCTACCTTATGACAAGTAGATAACGCGATTACTCGTAGTCAGTCGCGTACGTGTCTTCGTATGTGTGCGAGTAGAATTCGAACAGGTTGCCAAACGGGTCTTCTAGGTAAACCATTTGTGCTTGTTTTAGTTCGTCTTCTGGGTGGTAACGCATGATGTCCATACGAACCTTACCGCCAAACTCTTCAACACGCTTAATCGCTGAATGAAACTGCTCTTTTGGAAGTTGCAGACAGAAGTGGAAGATACCTAAGCGAGAGAAATCAACTTCGTGACGCTCTTGACGCTCTTTCATTTCGAACAGCTCAACACCGATGCCATCAGATGTTACTAGGTGAGCAATGTTGAAACCTTTAAAGCCTTCACCAAATACTGCAATACACATGCGGCCGATTGCTGATTCGCGCTCTTCCATCACTTTAGTGTTGTTCATTACGATTCTTAGACCTAGCGCTTTTGTGTAAAACTCGACTGCTTTGTCCATGTCGCCAACCATGATGCCTACGTGATTCATTTTCATAACTTTCTCCAAATTCTCTTTAATTCTGTATTTTTCGAAGACTCGCTTCGGTGTTTCGTTTCGATGGAGAGAGTATATGGAGATACGACGATTAACTGAAATTATCATAATTTATATTAATGATAATTTTATGTTATCTACCAAGTTAAGTGAGATGCCAACACGTCACACAATAAGTTAAAGTTGAGAGCCACATATGTCATGTGGCTCTAGTTAAACATCCTTAGTTCAGCACGAAGAAGCCCGTTACGCTTTACTGGTCTGTACGACGTTCGAAATCTGCTTGGCTTTTGTTTCAGGCACCAAAGACATCAACCCGGTAATAACAAGAGCAGCAACACCCGACATCGTGACTGGCGAGCCAAATATGCTTTGCACTAGCGTGGGGGCTTCTTTCAATAAATCCGGTACCAGCATTACCCCCAGCCCTAAACCTAATGAGATGGCAATCGTCATAATTCTGCGGCGATCCAGTTTTTCATTGGCGATGATTTTGATGCCCGCCGCAGCAACCGTACCGAACATCACTAATGTCGCCCCGCCCAATACTGGCTTTGGAATCGTCATTAAAACCGCACCTAAGATGGGAAATAACCCTAACAGAAAAAGAATCGCGGCAATGAAGTAGCCGATGTAGCGACTCGCGATCCCCGTAAAATGGATCACACCGTTGTTCTGGCTGAAAGTCGTGTTCGGAAAAGTATTGAATACCGCGGCGATAAGTGAGTTCACGCCGTCACCCAGCACGCCAGCCTTGAGTCGATTGAGGTATTTAGGCCCTTTAACCGGCTGCCCTGAAAACATGCTGTTGGCGGTAAGGTCGCCCGTCGTTTCAATAACGGTAATCAAGTAAATAAAAGCGATAGGCAGGAAGGCTTGCCAATCAAAAGCGAAGCCATATTTAAATGGGACAGGAATACTCAATAGCGGTTGAGAAGCAAAAGAAACCATAGACGCTTTACCCATCAAAATGGCAACGCCCCAGCCAACTACCAACCCAACTAAAATCGACGACAGCCTAACCATATTATTGTTACTCAGGTTAAGCACGACTATGGTTCCGAGGACGATGGCACCCAACATCAGATTGCTTCCAGAGCCAAAATCTTCGGCACCAACGCCACCAGCAATATCTGTGACGCCAACTTTAATCAAAGAGATGCCAATTGTGGTGATAACGATTCCGGTTACAACTGGGGTGATCACCACTTTCAACTTTTCGATAAAACGCGATAGGACAATTTCTACAAACGCACCGAAGAAACAAACGCCAAAAATGGTGGCGAGCATTTCATCCGGCCCACCGCCATTCGCTTTAACAAGGAAGCCCGCACCTAATACAGATCCCAAGAACGCAAAGCTGGTTCCTTGGACACAGATCATCCCTGCGCCAACTGGCCCTATTTTTCTCGCTTGAATAAAGGTACCGACCCCAGACACCATGAGTGCCATGCTGATCAGATAAGGAATGTGCTCACCCAACCCAAGCACACCGCCAATAATGAGTGTGGGCGTGATAATACCAACGAAACTGGCTAATACATGCTGCAACGCTGCGTAACTGGCAGCTCTGACTGATGGTCGATCGTCTAATCCGTAGATCAATTCACTGTTCTGTTCCATGTGACTTCCTTTATGTATTTTTTATTGTATACAATTTACATAAAGACAATAGAGCAACATATATGCCAATGGTTTAACATCATACTTATCAATCAGTTAAGTTTCATCTTTAGCCAGTGCTGCACTATAGAGCAACACTGTCGGCTTGTTTTAGTGCAACGAAGAGCACAAAGCACTCCTTTGACCAGGTTTATCCGTAACCTTCCACTCAATATCGCAGACACAAAAAAAGGATTGGTATCTCTACCAATCCTCTTTAGGGGGTGTTTCGGTTTTCTACCTTATGACAGGTAGATAACACTATTACTCGTAGTCAGTCACGTAAGTGTCTTCGTATGTGTGCGAGTAGAATTCGAACAGGTTGCCAAACGGGTCTTCTAGGTAAACCATTTGTGCTTGTTTTAGTTCGTCTTCTGGGTGGTAACGCATGATGTCCATACGGACCTTACCGCCAAACTCTTCAACGCGCTTGATAGCTGAATGAAACTGCTCTTTTGGAAGCTGTAGACAGAAGTGGAAAATGCCTAGGCGAGAGAAGTCTACTTCGTGGCGCTCTTGGCGATCTTTCATTTCGAACAGCTCAACACCGATACCATCAGATGTTACTAAGTGTGCAATGTTGAAGCCTTTAAAGCCTTCGCCAAATACTGCGATACACATACGGCCGATTGCTGATTCGCGCTCTTCCATAACCTTAGTGTTGTTCATTACGATTCTTAGACCCAGAGCCTTAGTGTAAAACTCTACTGCTTGGTCCATGTCGCCTACCATGATGCCTACGTGATTCATTTTCATAACTTGCTCCAAATTCGTTTTTAATTCTGTGCTTTCCGAAGATTAGCTTCGGTGTTTCGTTTCGATGGAGAGAGTATATGGAGATACGACGATTAACTGAAATTATCATAAATTATATTAATGATAATTTTTTGTTATTTACAATTTGGTATAACAACTCAACTCGCGTAAAGAAACCGTACTTCCCCTTACCTAAATAGAGAGCAACCTAAAAAGCATAGCTACTCAAATTGGGGGGGCTGATGTTTGATGGCTTTTGTTAATAGTTTTTGTTGATAGCTTTTACCGATAGTCCTTTCCTTTCAAAGATAGGATTCGCCTATTGAATCTATAGAAATGTCCGATTTCACTAATTTTCGGTGGCAATGCAATATATCTACATCGACGCGGGATAGCGTTAAACACTACAAATTAGAAAGAGAGTCAAATCATGATCAACACAGAAATCAAACCATTCAACGCAACAGCATTCAAAAACGGCGAATTCGTAGAAATCACTGAGCAAGACGTTAAAGGCAAGTGGGCTGTATTCTTCTTCTACCCAGCAGACTTCACATTTGTATGTCCAACTGAGCTAGTTGACCTACAAGACAAATACGCAGAGCTACAATCTCGCGGCGTAGAAGTTTACTCAGTATCAACTGACACTCACTTCTCTCACAAAGCATGGCACGATACTTCTGACAAAATCGGCACTATCGAATACTTCATGGTAGGTGACCAAACAGGCAACATCACAAATAACTTCAACGTTATGCGTGAAGGTCAAGGCCTAGCAGACCGTGCTACGTTCCTAATCGACCCAGAAGGCGTTATCCAAGCAATGGAAATTACTGCTGAAGGTATCGGCCGTGACGCAGAAGACCTACTACGCAAGGTTAAAGCAGCACAATACGTAGCCGCTAACCCAGGTGAAGTTTGCCCAGCTAAATGGAAAGAAGGCGAAGAGACTCTAGCACCATCTCTAGACCTAGTAGGTAAGATTTAATCTAAGCTTAGCTAACAAGAATAGCTAAAAAGAACAAATAAAATGGTTCTACAGGCGCGCTTCGGCCCCCCTCCTAAAGGGCAGTCGCGCGCCACCCTTTCAAAACATCAACACCACAATATTTTCCGACTTGCGCCCCCTTTTTATTTTCCTTTTTCAGCAAGAAGGTATTGGTCAATACCAAGACACAGAATTTAAGAGCAGGCACGATTATGTTAGATCAAGCAATGAAGCAGCAGCTAAAAGCATACCTAGAAAACCTAAAAACCAATGTTCAGTTAGTGCTGAGCCTTGATGACAGCGATACCGCAAACAAACTTCAAGACCTAGCGAATGATATCGCCTCTCTCACAGATAAAATTGAAGTAACTCGCGATGATAGCGCAAACACTCGCAGCCCTATCATGCAGGTCGTGAACCAAGAGAAAGGCACTGCGATCGGTTTCGCGGGTTTACCAATGGGTCACGAGTTTACATCCCTTGTACTGGCACTGCTTCACAGTGGTGGTCACCCAATCAAGCTTGAAGCTGACGTAATCGAACAAATTAAAGAATTAGATCAAGAGCTGAATGTAGAAATCTTCATCTCACTATCGTGCCAAAACTGTCCAGAAGTAGTTCAGGCATTCAACATGATGTCGGCGATTAACCCTCTGGTTAAGACAACGATGATCGATGGCGCGGCATTCCAAGAAGAAGTGAAGTCTCGCGACATCATGGCGGTACCAAGCGTGTTTATTAACGGTGAGCTATTTGGTCAAGGCCGTATGTCATTGGCAGAAATCCTTAACAAAGTTGACTCAGGCGCAGCAGAAAAGAAAGCGGCAAACCTAAATCAACAAGCACCATTTGATGTATTAGTTGTCGGTGGTGGCCCTGCTGGTTCTTCAGCAGCAATTTATGCAGCACGTAAAGGTATACGTACTGGCGTGGTTGCAGACCGATTCGGTGGCCAAGTCATGGATACAATGGCGATTGAGAACTTTATCTCAGTGAAAGCAACCACCGGCCCTAAGCTAGTGGCTAGCCTAGAAGAGCACGTAAAAGAGTACGGTGTTGAAGTAATGACTGAGCAGCGCGCTGCCAACATCATTGCTGCAGAAGACACGGAAGATGGCTACATCCACGTTGAGCTAGAGAGCGGCGCAACACTGCGAGCTCGCACTGTCATCACAAGTACGGGTGCACGCTGGCGTGAAATGAACGTTCCAGGCGAGCAAGAGTACCGCAACAAAGGCGTTGCTTACTGCCCACACTGTGACGGCCCACTGTTCAAAGGTAAGAAAACAGCGGTTATCGGTGGCGGTAACTCAGGTATTGAAGCCGCTATTGACCTAGCAGGTATCGTGGAACACGTAACCGTACTTGAATTTGCAGACACGCTACGCGCTGACCAAGTACTTATCGACAAAGCGAACGCAACGCCAAACATCGAAATCATTAAGATGGCTCAAACGACACAAGTGTTGGGTGATGGCAACCGCGTAACCGGTCTGGAATACAAAGACCGCAACACCGATGAGCTGAAACAGATTGAACTCGCGGGTATCTTTGTTCAAATCGGCCTAATGCCAAACAGCGAATGGTTGAAGGGAACGAAGGTAGAACTATCACCACGCGGTGAGATTGAGATTAACGCTCATGGTGCAACATCAATGAAAGGTGTATTTGCAGCGGGTGACGTAACAACCGTACCTTACAAACAGATCATCATCGCGATGGGTGAAGGTGCCAAAGCAAGTTTAGGTGCATTTGACCACCTAATCCGTAACTCAGCTCCAGTTAAAGAGGCTGAAACCGCTTAATCTTAAAACTTAAAAGCTTCTAGGCATAAAAGCTTTTAACTCAAGTTCCTTAAATATTTGTTAACTTAATTCTTTACTGTTAACGACTTAGTCGACATTAAGACACCACTCCTATGGATTTAGGAGTGGTTTTTTTCTTTCTGAACTATGCCGGTTGATAAAGCATGAAAGCAACAACAAGCGCGAGACTTCCACCCAAGCAACGGTTCACAAACATCATCTGTTTTGGTGATTGAAGCAATTTTTTAAGCATGGTGCCGCAATACGCCCACACCAACATGCACGGTACACCCGTGATCACCATACCCGCGATAATGGTCACCACTTGAATCAGGTAGTCCGCGTTCGGGGTGATGAACTGTGAAAACACAGTTAATGAAGCAATCCAACCTTTAGGGTTTAACACCTGCACCAGCACGCCTGACATAAAGCCCGAGCGATTGTCGGTGGTGCTTTCTTCGATTTGCATATTCGCAATCGACCACGCCATGAACAGCAAATAGGCCGCACCCACGTATTTCAAAATGTTGTATAGCTCTGGGTAAAGGGTAAATAGGCTCACCAAACCGACACTGGAACCCGCCAGTACGATGATGATGCCAACAGCGTTTCCAGAGATAAAAGGTAAAGTCGCAGCAAACCCATAACGACTTGAAATCCCAAGTAATGCGATATTGCCTGCCCCAGGTGTAATTGCAATTGATGTTGAAAATAGCAAGAACGCCAGCATTAATTGAGAGCTCATTTCCTCTCACTCCTAATAAGTAAAGTATTTATAGGGAGAGAGTTTACAGATTCGACTAGGAATTAAATTGCTATATAGGCTAATATTAACCCAAATTTGAGCAATACTTTTCCAAAATAGCCATGAAACAGAAAGAATCCACCAAAGAAGTGTTAGATGACACAGATATCGCCATCTTAGGACATATCCAACAAGACGGGCGCATGAGTAACAGTAAACTCGCAGAGAAGGTCAACCTCAGCGAAACCCCATGCTGGCGTCGTTGGAAACGCATGGAGGAAACTGGCTATATCGATGGTTACGCCGCTAAGCTGAATCGTAAGAAATTAGGCTTTCATGTGGCTGGTTTTACTCTTGTGACCTTGGGTAACCATGAAGTTGAAAACACAGAACCATTCGAAGAATTTGTCGCGGTAACCGATTGGATTCCTATGTGTCACTGCATTGCAGGCGGCGCCGATTACATGGTGCAAGTGTTGGCGAAAGATTTGGAAGAGTACTTTGAGCGTATTAGCTCGATCAGAAGAGTCAAAGGCGTGAGTGCGATTCAGTCGAACATCTCAGTAAAAGAGTTGAAAAACAGCTATCAGCTTCCTCTTGAGGACTAGTTCACTTCTTCTGATAGCCTTTTTCTTTTAGCAAAACAAAAGCCCAACACCCTAGGTTTCTAAAACTTAGGGGCTGAGCTTTGTTTATTTAGGTTCTGGAAGTGAGTGTACGCTAATTCCCCACACCACCGGTCTTCTCTGCCGGAGAGTCAGGCGTCACTGGAGGCCACTCTTCGAAGGTTGCTAAGTGTTGTTGAATAGCAGCTTGAGCAGGGCCAAATGCCCACATTTTTTGTCCCATCCACTTCAAGTACATGCCCGATTCTTCGGCCGCTCGCTCATACGGGTCACGGCGCAAGTTAAACAGTAATGGGGCGTTTAGCTCTTCTTTAGGACCACTCCAACCGTGATTTTGCACGATGAAGTGCGCCTTCCAATCTCCTACTCGAACCGCTTGTAGCTTATCTCGTTCGTAGTAGTAAATCTCTTTACGATTCGACTCACCTTTTTCCGTCAACATATCGACTTGGTTATAACCATCGAGGTGTGCTTTAAAGCCATCGTGACCTTTTAGCAGTTTTTCTTTTAGATCCGTTGGACCACTAGCCGCAGCGACAAGAGTGGGTAACCAATCCATACCATCAAAGATGCCATTGCCTACAGTACCCGCTGGGATTTTACCCGGCCAGCTAACCAATGCAGGGGCTCTTACGCCACCTTCCCAAGTTGTGCCTTTCTCACCGTGATAAGGTGTCATACCGCCATCTGGCCAAGTCATGATCTCTGGGCCGTTATCGGCAGTGAAAATGATGATGGTGTTGTCAGCAATACCGAGTTCTTCCATCTTCGCCATCATCTCACCGACGTGATCATCAAGATCTTTCATGACCACTTCTTGGAGTCCCCAACCGTTTTGACCGAGCATCGCTTCGTATTCAGGTGACAGGTGCGTCCAAACGTGACCGCGTGATGGACAGTACCAAATAGGTGTGAGATGGATAACGCAGATCAATAAGGATTGGAAGTTTCACGCAACCATTGATGCAGGGCTTGGTAGTGACACCAACTTTACCTCATCTCTGTTAACTGGCGTGCGATACCAGATAAACAGTTGGTCTGACTTAAATGTTGCCTACAAATCGACCTGGGTTGATTACGAAAACAAGGGGACCTTTGAATACGATACCGCATCGCAAGGGTTCCTGATTGGTTGGGCTGCTCATTTCTAGTCAAACAATAAGAGGTAAGCCTGATATCGTTAGGCTTACCTGACAATGTCAATCTTTCAAGAGTTAATGCCGGTTTTAACTAACGAACAAGCAAAACTACCCATCAACGACCTAGTTATTCACAGTGTTTGGAACTACGCACTCTTTCTTCATGATAGTTAAGCCAGCTTCGAGAGTTTCTGTCCAAGCTTGTTCAACGCTTTCATCATAGTGAGGATCGTATTTTTTAACCGTATTAAGTAACGAATTAAACCACTCGTTGAGCTCAATTTCGGAAATATCTAGCCCTAAATCTTTATGTCGCTTCCCAAGCTTTTTTACCGAGTTTCGTACGCTCGGCAGACCCGCAGAGTTATAGATAAGAATGATCGAGGCTTTAAGCATCTTGGTTTGTTGCTCTAACCCTATATTTTCAAAACGTTCTGAAAATCTTGGATTATGCTCGCAAAAATCCGCCAAAAACGTTTCGAGAAATTCTTGGTCAATCCGGCAGCGCTCAAAACTTTCATAAAACAGTTCGTTCGGTTTCATCTAGCCAGTCCTTTGCAAAATTTTGAGTTATCGGGAAGCTAACAAGTCCAGAGCCGCAACTTAGCCAACTCCGAACCATCAATATGATCTAAGTATACGCCACTGTGGCATAAAATGAACGATGGCATAACGTAAACTACGGCATAAAGTGCGTTGCACAAATCTTGTTTCCATCAGGATCTCGCAAATAAGCCATGTACAAGCGACGCTCGTCAGAACCTCTCGCTCCGGGGCCATTTTCAATGCTGGTACCGCCATTTTCGACGCCAACTCGATGCCACTCATCTACAACTTCAGGAGAAGACGCAAGAAAACCCACCGTCATACCGTTGCCGTGAGTCGCAGGCTGACCATCAATCGGCTTCGTTAAGCCCAACACACCCGTTTGGCTAACGTAAACACAGCGCCCTTTGGGATCAACAGAGCCTTCGCTATAACCAAGCACTTTCATGATTGGGTCATAAAAAGCCTTCGCGCGTTCAATATCATCGGTACCGAGAAAAACATGGCTGAACATAACTAACCTCTTCTTTTATTGAAAGAACCATCTAAACTAGACCTATAATTCGTGTTTGTCTAGGCACGCTATTCGGTCACAACTGTTGCTTAACCCATTGAGCAAACACCTGAAACTTAGTTCGCTGTTCCATGCCTTTCGGGAACTCAGTTAGTCTGTTCAACAATTCGTTGTGCGCCCTGCCCTTGGTCATGCAAGATATCATCAGGATTTAGCAAGTTGCACTTTTGCATACTCAAGCATCCGCAACCGATACAGCCGGTTAAGTTCTCTTGTAGCGATTTAATCTGCGCCATTTTACTGTCGAGTTGCCCCTGCCACTTCTTAGCAACGCGCTCCCAATCTCGCTTAGTCGCGGTATGGTTCATCGGCAGTGTCGATAATTCTTCGGTGATCTCTTCCAGCGTGAAGCCTATCGACTGCGCGACTTGGATCAACGCAATTCGTCTCAACATCGCCGACTGATAACGGCGCTGATTTCCGTTAGTACGAATCGAAGCAATCAACCCCTTGGTTTCGTAAAAACGTAACGCCGAAGGAGCCACGCCACTGCGCTCAGCCAACTGGCCTATGGTGAGGTATACGATGTTTCTCATTACGACACTATCCTTGAGATCATAAATATTTAAAGCTTACTTTAACTTTAGAGTAGCGACCTATTGTTACCTTAACCAATTAATGTCCTTAAACTTTGACAACGGGCGCAATGAAAAGCAATCGTGAACATGGCTGCTTTGTTTTATTGTGGTGTTCTCGCTCTCTAAATCTGACTCATGATCGATTTCAGGCTCTCGGCCATTTCGGCATTGATGATCTCACCCGTTTCTACATTAAAGTTGTCGTAGAAACTTGGCACCGACATCGACCCCTTCACATCTGCATCAAAGTAAGGTGCCGAATTTACCGCAGACGACAACACAGAGTTTGCGCCGCCTGGGCCTGGTGATGTGGAGAGCATCACAACAGGTTTGCCTTGGTACACTTTCATGTCGATTCGTGATGTCCAATCAAACACATTCTTAAAGGCTACGGTGTATGAGCCGTTATACTCTGCAAAAGAGATGACCACAGCATCTGCTTCGCCAATCTTGCTAAAAAAGCGTTGAGCGTGTTGATGAACACCTGAATCTTGCTCTCTTTTCTCGCTGTAAATTGGCATCTCGAAATCATTAAGGTCGAGCACCTCGACTTGCGCGCCTTCGACTAAACCTGCGGTGTACGCTGCAAGTTGTTGATTAATTGATGTTGTACTGTTGGTCGCGCCAATCGCTAATACTTTCATTGTTGATCCTTGTTCATTTTTCTCACCTTTTTGCACTCATGACTTCAATTACGGAGCTCAAAATTCATAACTGAAGATTCGTAACGTCTGTTTGATAACATCAAAACCTGCACTAGGCGACAAGGTGATAGATTGTGTTTTTAGATTGGGGATGATGATAAAACCTCAAGTTAACTTGAGGTAAAGCGATATTTTCAAAATATAGGAAATAGTTTAAAAACACTTATAAAGCAGTTGATTATGAAAGGTTTAACATAGGTTGGCATTACACAGGAAAAAGTCAGCACACCCAAAATACATTGAGTGTGCTTTATCGAAGTATTATTTACTTAAAGTGATTTAATGGACAGACACCAGAGTAAGCGACACCGGATAGCTCGGCCATTTCGCGATTCCATGTTGCCAAATCGTGAGGGTTAAACTGATTCAGATGATCATGACCACAAGCTCTCGCCATCACTTGCATCAATTCAGTCGAAGCTTCGAAAAAGTTCTTCAATTGATTCGATGCCTTCTCAACATTTAACCGTTGGCGTAAATCGGCTTTTTGAGTCGCGATACCCGCTGGGCAATTATTGGTATTACACATTCGGGCGGCAACACAACCTATCGACTGCATGGCACTGTTCGAGATAGCGACACCATCAGCACCAAGCGCCATTGCTTTCACAAAGTCCATCGGTACGCGCAAACCGCCCGTGATGATCAATGTTACTCTGTCACTGACACCTTGCTTGTCTAGATAGGCTCTGGCACGAGCAAGCGCTGGAATAGTTGGCACACTGATATGGTCTCGGAACATTTCTGGCGCCGCCCCTGTACCGCCGCCACGCCCATCCAAGATGATGTAATCGGCACTGGCATCTAATGCGAACTGAATGTCTTCCTCTATATGGTTAGCACTTAGCTTAAAGCCTATTGGGATACCGCCCGTCACCTCTCTAACTCGGTCGGCGAACTTTTTGAAATCCTCGACTGTTTTAAGGTCAACAAAGGTGGGCGGAGAAATCGCTGCCGTACCCGCTTCAATGCCACGTACTTCTGCAATCTTACCTATGTTCTTCGCGCCCGGTAAGTGCCCGCCCGTTCCGGTTTTGGCACCCTGCCCGCCTTTAAAGTGGAAGGCTTGAACGTTTTTGAGCTTAGCTTCATCGTAACCAAACTGAGCACTGGCTAATTCATAAAAGTAGCGAGAGTTCGCCGCTTGCTCTTCGGGTAACATACCGCCCTCACCGGAGCAGATACCCGTCCCTGCGAGTTCGGCACCTTTCGCCAATGAGACTTTTGCTTCTTCAGATAGCGAGCCAAAACTCATATCAGACACAAACAAAGAGATGTCCAATTTGAGTGGCTTCTTCGCTTTGGGGCCAATAATCAGTTCAGTTCCAACGGGCACATTCTCCAGCAAAGGCTTGGTGGCCATTTGCGCGACCATCACTTGAATATCGTCCCAGTGAGGCAATAGATGTCTTGGAACGCCCATGGAGGTCATTGGCCCATGATGTCCAACCTTGGATAAACCATCACGCGCCAGTTGATGAATAAACTCGACGGTAGGTTCTTCTTTGGTTGCGCTCGCAGCTGGCGACAAATCTGGCGCAGCCGCTTGAATGTGAACCTCCGGGCCTTCTTGCCCAACTTGTTCCGCTGTGAACTGTTTATGTGTACCATCGCAAAAAGGGAGGTTGTTCGAATACTTACAGCGGCACAGGTAAGCGTCGCCGGTTTCCTCGGCCACGAAACTCTTTGGTTTGAAGCCCGTTCCTGCATGAGAACCATCACAAAACGGTTGGTTTTTCGATTTGCCACAGGTACAGAAGTAATACTCCTCGCCTTCGGTTAGCTCGACCTTAACGGGTTTGTTATCCGCTATTACTGGATTCTTCATAGTTCGCTCACCTTTTCTTTTTTATGATTTGATGACTGAAGCGATGACTTGCTCACAAGAGTAAAGTAAAGGTGAGATACGCGGCGAATTCAATAAATGAACCATAGAAAACAAGCTTAATGGACAGCCTCAAAACAGAAATCTTGCTGATTCAACACGAACAAAAATGGCCACCAAATCGGCAGCCATTGTGTTTTAAATCTGAGTGTCAGCTAAACGGGAAGGGTTAATCAAATAACTCGATGACTAACTTGTTGTCTTTAATCACTAGATTAGGTTCCGATGACTTGATCAATGACTCTTGAACCTTGTTGCTGTCCAATTTGTAAACCGGTGACTGAGACAAAGCAAAGCCAATCATAGAAACGGCAGGCTTAAGTAACTTCTCTATCTCAGGAGAAAGCTGCTTTCCCTTTTCCTCAAAGCGCTCTAGTCGCAGCGACTTTAGATACACCTCACCACTCTCTTTGTCGTATTCGGGAATCGCGCTGAATTCGATATCCAGATCTAGCCCCATGTTTGGCATGTTAAACACTTGAATCTTTGCATTGGTATTCGCCAGAACAGACACACGCTCGGCATCAGCTCGACCAATTTGCACCGCTAAGTCATCAACCGCCACTTGCGCATACATAACGTTTTGCACACCGACTTCTTGTTCTAACATCACCGAATCTTGCAGGTAGTTCGTCATTTCTTGTTCAGTAACGCTGTAGCTGACACAACCACCTAGAACTAGCGCAGACGCTGCTAAAATGAACTTTTTTGCTACGTTAATTATCATCAATATCAGCTCTTTATCGTTAGTGATTAGCGCGGAGTTTACTGTGTGCTCATCAATAAATAAAACAGTAAAAACACGATATTCGTGAATACCTTTAATTAATAAGCACAAATATCAGTAAGTAAAGCACCTGATTGGCCTTCCTGCTTAAGACAACGCCATTTGTTAGTTCAAATTCGTCAAATTTGTGTAGTCGAATTAATTAAACTCTTCTAAGCTTATGGGATATTTAGGGGGCTTACTGTAGGTTTCATCATGGAGTCGAAACATGAAGAGTGAGCACAATGCCATCAGCGAGAGTATCACCTGAACCTAAAATTCGTTCTGTGGTTCTGCTATGTAACTCAACATGCCTGCACCATAATCAGTGGGCGGGAGAACTGCGCCTCCATAACTGGAAAGCTCAAATTGCAGAAACGACCGAACAAGCCATTCACTTGCTCAATTCCCACAGCCACTGCTGCGCACCAATTGTCGTTTCCTGTCTAACATCATCCTCGATCGACAAGCAATGTGAGCAAATATCAACGTTGAAGGCACGCTTTCCAAGTTTAAAAGCAATCGCTATCTTCAAACAACCACCAAGCCGAAACTTATCGCTCATTAAGCAAACCTATTGGGATTATTACCACCTACCAATTGATACAGAGTGGCTTTGTCGAAATTTAGGGCATGCGTATGGCATGGTAGACACCAAACAGAACAAACCTAAGCCTGCTTCATGCCATGAATATCAATTGGTGGGGAAATCCAGCACCATCCAACAACTTAAAAAGAAAATAACTAAGATCGCTAACAACGATTTCCCAGTACTGATTCAAGGGGAAACAGGTACAGGAAAAAGCCTCTGTGCACGTTTAATACATGAGGCCTCAGCCCGCTGTCAGAAACCGTTTATCGCTGTAAATTGTGGCGCAATACCACAGTCACTGGTTCACTCCGAGTTGTTTGGCTTTGAAAAGGGCTCGTTCACGGGAGCAAACAAGCGCTACGTCGGACATGTAGAAAGAGCGAATGGTGGCACACTATTTCTCGATGAGATCGGCGACCTGGAACTGTCGCTGCAAACTTACCTGCTCCACTTTCTAGAAAATAACTTGATAGAGCGATTAGGCAGTAACAACCAACTAACTGTAGATTGCCGTGTAATTTTCGCCACCAACGTCAACATAGAACAAGCCGTCGCGGCGGGTAAATTTCGAAAGGATCTCTTTCATCGGATCAATGTACTTCCATTGGATCTAGTGCCACTCAATGATCATAAAGAAGACATTGAAGATTTGATTCGATTTGAACTAAAACACAATTACGCATCCAAAATCAAACTGCCTAGTGACACCCTTGAGCAAATGAAACAGTACCATTGGCCGGGCAATGTCAGGGAGTTATTCAACTGCATAAAAAGAGCGATTGTTCTTTCTAACTCAAGCGCCCTTTCTACTCATCACATGGGAATTCAATTGAAAGGTGCATCGCTCGCCACTGAGAGTGACACTCGACTTTCTTCAAAAAATGTCCGTCGAGTGATTCAGCAACACCATTACAATATTTCCCAATCTGCTAAAGCGTTGTCTATTTCTCGGACAACCTTGTACAAGCTGATCAAAAAACATCAGATAGTAATTTAAGTCGCCTAGTTAGTTAATTACCTAACTAAAAAAAGCAGCCTAACGAACTAGGCTGCTTTAGAGTTTAGTTGTACTCAGTTAATGAAAGTACTTATGGCTCAGGAACAGTAAATGGACAAACATCACAGGTTGCAATGTTCGATGTTTCCATAAATGCTTCTTGCAAGAACAGCGAGTCAAACGTTGCTGTCACTTGATTCGATAGCATTCCGTCTACTCCAGTTGGTAACACATTTGGCGCATAAGTTTTGCTTACTTGTGTACACACTTGACCAATCGCATCACCAAAGTTCGGTATCCACTCTCCTTCACCCGTTTTACAAGCAAACAACTCAGGATCGGCACTTAATACGCTACATATATTACCAGCACCACACGTGGTCACATCCTCAAGATCATCACAAGGTAAAGCGAAGTCGAGGTAATAACTGCTGTTGACGACTTCGGTAGGTAAGTCAGAACGGCTCAAAGAGTCATCCTTAGAATCCACCAGCGATTCAATGGCCAATGGGATATCACCGGTATTACATATTTCAACATCATAGGTTTTCTTAAGCACAACTTGACCACTATCAACCTCTAAGAAGCTATTACATACCTTAGAAATCTCAACCATTGGACTCAAGTCGATTGGCGGACAATTGTAAGCCACAGGAGCTTGAGCATTCACGATAAGGCCATCAAGATCTACTGAACCATCGATCACACCAACGGCACCATTATTTACAGACAAGTAATTACCCATGAATGAGAATGACTCACCGACACTCCACACTTCATCACCGTTACCCACGACAGGAAGCGCACCTAATATTGGTGACTCAGATAAAAAGGCCACTTGGTAATCACCATTGGTGCCTAACGAACCAGGACCGGTGTTGGTGACCGTCACGGTGTAATCGATGTTAAACATGCCATCAACCGTAAAGCTGGTTGTGTTACAAGTCGCCGCTATACTGATGCTACATAAACTGAATGAACCGACAACGAAGTCAGCCAAAGATGCATCAATCGAACGTGAAGCTCGTGACTCGACTAAGAAGCTACTGAAGCAAGGAATATCCTCAATACCAAACTCATCATTCAACAGAGCTGACAAGTTTAATCGACCTTCCACAAAGCTCTCTGTCGGAATTGACGCTGTTTCACCAGTTTTAGCTAGGTAGTCCCAACCTTGCACGTTCGGTAGCGGTATTGCCCCGATAGAATCATCATTTGAAATCGCACATATCTTATCGACACCAACAGCGCCACTGCCACATCTTGCACCCACGAAATCATTCGATTTAGGGTCACCGTCTGTTTGGAAAATTCTCGTCATATTGTCGGTGACATCGCCATTATTTAAATCCCACTGAAACACTTCTATATAGGGATTACCGCCACTCGCCTGAGGAAATGAAATCAAGACAAGAATGTCTCCATTGACATGCTGCCCAACAAAGTCGCCCTTAGTTTGTCCATCTGGTAATCCTACTTGGTCTTGTAAGAACCAGAAACCAATATACATATCACCATTGTTGGCATATCGGTCTGCACCAAAGTAAATCAGCAAATCGCCTTCGCTTTCAAAGGCAGCAGCATACGCATTGGTAAAGTCATCTTTTGGTTGTGGTGACGCTGTACGGAACGCCCAATCCGTAATGTCGGAATCGTCTTTTGATCCCCCCTTCCAAAAAATTTGGTCGATACCATTACGGTCTTTTTGGAAAAATTCTGCAATCCCAACCATGCTGTTGGGATCATTTACATCGTCCCAATCAATACCACTATTATCACTGGTCGCATTACCATCAAGTTCCATCACATCAACCGTAGCCCACGCCAACTGGGGGCTACTAAACAACAAAAGCACACTGAGTAAATAATTTATAACCTTCATGTTCTCTCTCCATTTGTTCATACTTTTGCTTTCAGGATGTTCTGCCCGCCCAAATTGGAGAAATCCTTTAGCAATTCGTAGGTTCGATAGAGCATATTCCAAGCCAACTTCAACTATCTGATTTGGTTGATGTTTATATATTTAAGGCACACCTCTATTGGACGTTTTGTTATCATTTGTCCATAAACAAGGGATTTGACCAAATAATCAAGGACTTGAAAGGGTGAACAAAGTGTCAAAGTAAGACATCTTTAGAGCTTTGATTCGAGGAGAGTGATCTTTAAAAGGTACAATAGCGTAGCCATTCTAAGATTATCGAATAACAAGCGATTGAACTTAAGGGTGCCGACTTAACGGTCAACTGAAGGTTCTTTTAAGCAAGCCACAGGCGAACAAACAATGACACAACTGAAGATATTTTATGATGGCACTTGTCCATTATGTGCAAAAGAGATGGCAGCACTGACTAAGTCTGATTCCAAAGATCAGATCCAGACCGTCGATATCTACAGTGAAGCGTTTTCAAACTACCCGCAAATAGATGCCGAGGCAGCCAATACAATCTTGCATGCACTGGACGAAAACGGAAAGCTGCTGCTCGGTTTAGACGTGACTTACCAAGCGTGGAAGCTAGTAGGAAAGGGTTGGCTGTATGCCCCGTTACGTTGGGCGATTTTTAAGCCAATGGCAGATTGGTGTTATCTACGGTTTGCCAAAAATCGATATAAGATTTCGTTTTGGCTAACCGGAAAATCACGTTGCAACGGTAACAGCTGCACAAAATAGTGTTGAGTTAAGACATGCCGCTGGCGACTTTGTAGTAAACGATGCCAAATAGGGCTGCGAACACCAATACCGTAACGGCCACTTTCAACCAAATAAATTTCATGCTTTGTCCTTTTAATTCTGTTTACTGTTCCACGCGACAAGTTAGCACAACAAAACATACGGTTGTGTAATGATTGATAGAACTTTGTAGTCATACCAATCACAGTAGGTAAGTGTCAAGAAATAGCGCAGGAAAAAAGCTTGAGAACAAGGCGGATTTTTTAGATAAGTAGTTATTCTACAATCAAAAAATCTAACGACTTTATCGAGATTTTTAACAAGCTAGGGTGAACAGTTATTTACTACGATTGGTATCAACCCTGATTCCCAGAGAGAACCTTTATGTCGGCAAAAGAGAGAAACCTTCCCACACATCGAATTTCTAGATTCAGTAAGTTCGCTTCGTTGGCAACAAGAGTCGCGGGTAACGTGCTAACGGAAGGCACCAAACAAATTGCACAAGGCAACAGGCCCAAAGCAAAAGACTTACTGTTAACGCCACAAAACATTGCTCGCCTGACCGATCAACTCGCACACCTGCGCGGTGCGGCTATGAAGTTAGGACAGATGCTATCAATGGATGCGGGTGATGTCTTAGAACCAGAGTTAGCCGACATTCTCTCTCGCCTGCGCTCCGATGCCGATCCACTGCCAACAAAACAGCTCAATCAAGTGTTAGAAAGCTCGCTCGGGAACCATTGGAAAACCGAATTCCTGTCCTTCAATTTTAAACCGATCGCCAGTGCATCTATCGGACAAGTTCACCAAGCCTATAGTGATGCTGGGGACAAACTCGCAGTCAAAGTCCAATACCCCGGCATTAGAAAAAGTATCGACAGTGATGTAGATAACGTGGGCACGCTGCTCAATATTGTTGGCTTGATACCAAAGTCGGTCGACTACAAAGGCTTGTTAGAAGAGGCAAAGAAACAGCTCCACGATGAAGCAGACTATGCTCGCGAGGCTGACTACGCGACTCGTTACCATGACGTATTAAAAGAACATTCGCACTTCGTCGTACCTAAGATTCATCCGCAAGTCTCTTCAGAATCCGTGCTCGCCATGGACTTCATTGAGGGCGTCTCAATAGAACAGATAGAAAGTTACGACCAAAGCACCCGTGACTTTGTGATGCACAGCCTGCTTGAGCTCCTATTCAGAGAGTTGTTCGACTTTAAGATGGTGCAAACCGACCCTAATTTCGCCAACTACCTTTATGTTGAAAACACCCGACAAATCGGCTTGTTAGATTTTGGAGCAACCCGTGAATACAGTGACCGCTTTAGCGAGGGTTATCGCTTAGCTTTTTCCTCTGTCATTAACAAAGATGAGCAAGGGCTCAATCAAGCGTTAGAGCAGATTGGATTCTTTAGCGAGACAATTCTCCCTGAACAACGCCAAGCGATTCTAAGCCTAGTGAAGATGGCTTGTGAGCCGATGTTGGTAGACGAAGACTACGACTTCAAAGCAAGTGGTTTGGCACAACGTCTTCGCGAAGCTGGCACCATTCTGAGCATGGAACAAGAGTATTGGCATACGCCGCCCGCCGATGCGCTGTTCCTGCACCGAAAAATTGGTGGCATGTATCTATTAGCGGCTCGCCTTGGTGCAAAAGTGAATATCAGTCGCTTGGTCGCTCCATATCTTATCTCAGAGAGCAAAAGCACAACTAAAAGCGCGAGTTAATGAGACAGTAAATAATACGCAAAGTGATCATTTCATCGTGCTCAAGAGTAATAACCATTACGCCAACTAAAATGAGCCAACCCTATGAAATGTTCACTACTTTGCTCAACCGCACTGATTACAAGCCTCACGAGTTCCATCTCCTTTGCAGCGAGCTGTCCCGAAATACTTAATGGCAAACAGCGCTTGTTAAACTCAACCGAAGAAATCGCCTTGTGCGATGAGTTTCAAGGCAAAACTCTATTGGTGGTAAATACAGCGAGCCAATGTGGCTTCACTCCGCAGTTTGAGCAACTCGAGCAACTTCATCAAACCTACAAAGATCAAGACTTCACCGTTATCGGTTTCCCAAGTAATGATTTTCGCCAAGACAAAGGAAGTGAAAAGAAGACGGCAAAGGTCTGTTACCTCGACTACGGCGTGACCTTCCCTATGATGGCGCGAGCTTCACTGTCTGGTAGCAACGCCAACCCCGTGTTTACAGAGATACAACAGCAAGCGGGCGTAACGCCTAAATGGAACTTTTACAAATTCTTGATCAGTAAAGAAGGTAAAGTCGTCGCCACCTTCCCTAGCTCCACATCTCCAGTGAGTGCCACGCTCAAAAACGCGATTGAGCAGCAGTTATGAAGGCGGATTACATGGCAACAACTCAAACCCGTAACACCATGGCCAAACTGGGGTACATGGGGTTAATTCCGTTTTTATTCGGTCTTCTCCTTTCGCTCACCGACAGCCAATTTATGGGGATAAGCGGTGAAACGCTGTTCATCACCTACAGCGTGGCAATTTTGAGTTTTCTTTCAGGGATCTTGTGGGCAAATGGCATCGAGAACTTTGAAAGCCAATCAAGCAACAAAGCGCTGCTGCTAAGTAATGCGATAGTGCTCGTCGCATGGTTGGCAGTGTTGCTTGGAGAGCAAAAAGAGTTCCTCACTACCCTAATTCTCATCATTGGCTACATTGCGGTTTGGCGAGCTGAAAGGTCAATGAGAGAAGAGAACCAGAGCCAAGGCCCAGATGGCTACTTTGATATGAGAACTCGGCTCACCTCTAGCGTGGTATTGATGCACGGTATCGTGATGCTAACTTAAGCATGCGATGCCTATATCTAAACAGATACATGAAGCGGGAACTAGATGATGAGCTGCATGACCAGACGAGGCTCATCGTCGCCGAAATAATTACTCTCTTCTTTGATGGTCACAAAACCCATCGACAAATACAGCTCACAAGCCGAACTGTTACTTGGATCAACGGTAAGTAGAAGCTTGGAATCTTGTGGCAAGGTTTCTATCGCCAGTTGCATCAATGAACGGCCAATCCCCATACCTCGGTAAGCAGTATCAACAGCCAGTGACAACACCCAATACTCTTGTTGTTTATCAGTTGGTGTCATTAACACATAGCCCGCTACCTGCGAATCCTGTTTCGCCACCAACAAGCCCTTCCCCCAGCAATCAAATGCCTGACGAAAGAAAAACAACGGATAGGCGTGATCGCCAAACAAAGCATGTTCAAGCTGGTAGATATCAGCCAGTTCCTGTTTTTCCGCACAAACAACATTCATAGATAGACCTCATTTAAACCGAACCTCAAGTTTAAACATGCAAACTCAAAGGTGCTATTAACAATATATCAACAGCCTAAAGGCTTACGAACTACCTTAACGAAGATGCCACTTAACTAACGCCTGAGGAGTAGATTAGGTTACTTATGTTTTACTGTCGAATAACCAACAAATTTGCGCCAGATAACGCAAGAAAAACCGAGCACGCTTTGTTGAAACGTTTTGCCATTTGTGGCTTAGAGAACCAGTTTCTGAGGTATAAGCCAAATGCCGCGTAGATCGATATCGCGAGCATTTCTAACACTAGAAAGGTGCTACCTAAAACAAAGAATTGAGTATTTACGTTCGCTGAAACATCGACAAATTGAGGAAGGAATGCAGTGAAAATGAGTATCGCTTTTGGATTGCCAGCAGCGAGTGCAAATTCTTGTTTAAACAGACCAAACCAATTCTTATTTCGTTCGATATCCACGACCGGACTGGCGTGTGAGCGCCATAGGTTGAACGCGATCCACAACAGATACATCGCGCCAAATAGTTTGATCAGGAAAAACAGCGTTTCAGAAGTATAAAGCACAACCGCTAAGCCAGATGCAGCCAAAGCAATCATGCCAGAAAAAGCGAGGATTCTTCCTAGGCCTGCGACAAAGGCGGCCTGAAATCCGTAACAACGGGCGTTGTTCATTGATAACAAATTGTTTGGGCCCGGAGTCATGTTGAGCGCAAAACAAGCGGGGATGAATAGCATTAACTTCCAGATTTCCATTTTTCGTCCTTGTTAAAAACTTCGTAAATATTTAATCAATGAACGAATGCAGAAAGCTCTGTATTTACCGCTTCACATGCCGCCATTTTAATTAACCATTACTCGACAATATAATGCTCTTCGTCTGGTTCAATCAAATTCTCTGCAATACCAATTTCGCCCGCGATGAAAATCGCACTCGCTATCGTTTCTAATGTTTTATTCGGCTCTCTATCCGGTACTTCGCCCAATTCAGGAACTGGCTGCGATCGCGAGATTGAATTACAAACGACACTTTCACAAACGATATTGTGTTGCTCCTGTTGGGAAACTTCAGGCGGCTTGAAATCCGGTGAATTGAAGTCGGGAGCAGTAATACCCTCACTTGAAAACTCAGAGGCGCTGTATGAGGCAGCTGAAAACAGAGAAAGGAGCAGCATCCACTTATTCATATATCTTTCCATCGTTAATATTCACTGAATTTATAAATACTATCTAATCAGAAGTATTATGAACAGTGTTTTATTGTCAGGAATTATGATATCTAAGAATGCCGATTAGAAAGCCCAGAGCTTGGATGACATGAATTCAACTCACATGTGAATGCTTGCCTAACGTAAACTTATCAAGCAGCGCCTGTGGAACTGGGATAACAGAGTATCGAATGAAGGCCACTAACGTCACTATCGCCACAAAACTGCCTAAAACAAAATCATGAACATCAACCAGCACCAAGCCAAGAACTCGATCACTAATGATGGCAAGTATGGCGATACTCAGCGCTGTCATCCATTTACGATGCTCGTAAGGCAAGTACTCCATTTTTTGGCTCACGATATAGAGCAGTGACAGTCTCACGGCATAAGTGCCACAAAGCACCACCACAACGCCCCACACTCCATAAATCGGTGTCACAACAAAATAACCAATCGCAGCTAGAATCGCACACCCGCCTTGTATCCACATTTGCGATTGGCTTGAGTGACCGCTGAAACAGCCAAGGTTAAGGTAATCCCCAGCGTTCTTAATCACACCAATCGCCAAGAGTGCCACGACAATCGTGCCTGCATATTGATAACTGCTTGGCAAAATCAAAGTAATAAAACCAGGTACAGTAAGGATCATCAAACAACCGAATACAATGGCCAGATTAACACCGACTAGCGCTCTGTCCGCACACTCTTTCTTACCATCAGGTTGTTGCAACATGGCCACACGGTTTGGAAACCACCAAAGCGCGTAAGGCTGCAACAACAGACCAAGAATCAACGCGAACTTTCCGCTAACCGCATAAATCGCGAGTTCTTCGACACCGACGAAGCTTGCCATTACCCAGCGGTCGAGCCCCATGATCATATACATTGATGCACCGCCAACCAGAACGGGCAGTCCGAATTTTAAGATCTTCGCCGAGTATTTGAAGCAACCAAAAGATCCCATCTCTTGCCATTGATAACGCACTAAACAAACCATTAGCAACACACTGGATACCGCAGCTGAAATCAACACGCCATCTATACCGTATCCAGCCTCAAGCAAAACAAAAGTCATGATGGCTTGAACACCGGCTTTCAACACATTGAGCATGCAAAAACGTTTCGCCATCGCGTTCATACGCATCAGCGTTAGCGGGATAGAAATCGCCCCATCGAGCATGGTAGGAATAAGCAGAAGCAGTATCTGGTAAGGCTGGAATTCAACTGGCAACATTAAGATTAACAACGGCATACTGAGGGCAATCAAGGCGCCCCCAAGCACGCACACCAGCACGCTCAATGTGAAGCAGTTCGAGACGAGCTTTTGCTTTTCATCACCTTCGGCGACACCCACATAACGATACATGGCATCGACAATACCGAAGCTGAACAATATCGTCCCAATGTCTGCCAGCAAGACAATGGCTTCTAAGGAACCATACTCTGCCAACGTCATATTGTGCGTAATGTACGGGATCATCACCAATGAAATCCCTTTCATCATTAATATACCGATGGCGTAGTAAGCCGACTGCTTTAAAGAACCCATAGTCGTCACCTTTTCCTTACCAAGCTGGCTTTAGGAAACTTTTACAGTCTCCAATTAGGTGTCGCAATGTGCGTTTTTGAGGTGACATGACCAAAGAACGGAAACTGTAGGCAATAGCCTGTCTATTCTGTTGTAAACCTCGATAATAGTCAGCATAACCTTCCAGTATTCTCGCCTTTGCGATTTTGAAGCTAGAAGTGGGTAGATTCCATCGTTGACTGTCATTTTGGTAATGTTGAAGAATAGTCTCTATAGACTGCAAATTTCTCAATTTAAGACTTTCAGTTTGGGTAACAGAGCTCGCTCTCATCAAGTAGCCAACCTGCACCGAGTTCAACACACCGATCTGATGGTTTTCACTCATTCGAAGCCACAGTTCCCAATCTTCACCGTACTTGATGTCTGCATTAAAGCTGTCTGTTTGAGAAAACACATCCGCTTTCACCATGACCGTTGATGTTCCAATCACATTGTTTTCAATGATGAACTCCAACGGGTTCTCGATATTGATGAACAGCTCATCTTGATCTTGAAACTGCGACCAGTAACTAAAGCAGTCGACTATTACTTGGTAATCTTCAGTAAGATGCTCGTAGTTAGTAAAGCTCATCGCAAGTTCTGGGTATCGTTGATGAAATTCGAGTTGGCGCTCAATTTTTTCTGGAAACCAGAAGTCGTCCGCGTCTAAAAAAGCGATGTATTCACCTGTCGCCTTTTCAATCCCTAGGTTTCTCGCTTGAGGCGCACCAACACCCAATGTGGACAACGTAATAATGCGTTCATCGTCTATAGAAGCAAGATACGTCGACGTTCCATCGTTACTGTTATCGTCAATGACAATCAGCTCAACATCTTGATGAGTCTGCTTTAGTACACTACCAATCGCTTTCGGCAGGTAATCCAAACAATTGTAGGTAGGAATAACAACACTTACTTTAGCCATAATGACGCCCTCAGATTTATACGTTATATGGCTGACGTTGCATGTTCTATGCCGAGAGTGTCTTACTACAAAATCACCTCTATATCAGTCACCTACGCGTCCATTCTCAAAATGACGACCAAACACAGATGTTCAAAAAAACTGCAACTCCAATTTGATTATCAATTTGAGAAAACGAGCCACCTCTTAAGGGGTAACCTTCGAAAAGCAATCAGAAAGCCCTCCAAAGCTACGATTCGATCTTGGTTCGTATCTTGCTTTATTGGTTATTACCTTGGCTTGATAGCTTTAGTCATATGGATTTGAGGAGTAAGGAATGAAGAAAGTAGCATTTGTGGCGCCAACCTACCCAGTACTCAGTGAGACCTTCATTCAAACAGAAGTCGACTCTGTGAAAGCGTGTGGGCACGATGTTTGTGTAATGACGTTCAAAATTGAAAACAGCGAAAAACAGTTCGACTACGACATTGTCGAAATAGGTAAAAATGTTCGGATGGGTAAAGTCGCCAGCATTAACTGGATAGGGTTCATCAAGGCTGTCTCATTTATTTCTAAGCAAACCAGTATGCCCAAAAAGTCACTGTTCGCTTATGGTTTTAAATTAGCGCTACAACTTGCGGAAAGCGACGTCGAACACGTTCATGCGCATTTTTGTCAGCACACTACAGCACACGCCATCGTCGCGGCAAAACTGCTGAATATCACCTGCTCGTTCGTTGCTCATGGTCATGATGTTTATGAGTTCGCTTATGACATTGAACATAAAATTTCATCGAGTGATTTTGTGGTTGCAGTGTGTAAAGACATGCTTGCTGACTTCAACACCATGGCGAAAGGAAACATTAAACTCTTGCATTGCGGAGTTAATACCAAACAATTCCAACTCAACCCAAAAATCGAAACGAAGCAACTTCGCTTTGTTTTCCTTGGCCGATTAGTGGAGCAAAAAGGTATCCACCATCTTATTGATGCATTGGCGCCGATTGCCGAACCTCTCGACATTCATCTCGATATCGTCGGTACTGGCGATTTAGAGCAACAGTTAAAATTGCAGGTCAAAGAAAATGGGCTCACTCGAAACGTGACCTTTCTTGGCGCTAAGCCTCATGAATGGGTGAAAGAGAAACTATCGAATTATGACAGCCTAATCGCGCCCTTCTGTTTTTCCGAAACCGGGTGTGTGGATACAGGACCACTGGTTTTAAAAGAAGCGATGGCCGTAGGAACGCCAGTTATTACCACCAACATCATGGGATGCAAAGAGATCGTCTCACCAGAGACAGGTTTTGTGGTTGGCGAAAAGAATGTGGAAGAATTAAGAGAAGCGATTGAGCGTTTCGCGCAACTAAGCAGCAACGATAAAGCATCGATGGGGTTAAAGGCACGTGAGAGAGTGAAAGACAGTTTTAATTCGATCAAACAAGCTCAGCAATTATCTCGTTGGATAGAGAACCCAGCTCAATAAGGATTAACTCAGGCAGTAAGCATCGCAAGGGCTGCTGCGTCTCACAAGAACGACTATGCACCATAAAAAAACGGAGCACCACAAAAACAAAAGAGCGCTACATTGATTTGAAATGTAACGCTCGTCTAGCACTACCTAATGATGGCGACTTATGCTTTCAGTGACTTTCAGTAGCTTTTCATTAAGAAGCCTAACTAGCCTGCTCGCAGTGCCAAAATAGACTCAATATCTTCGATGTCACGATATTGAGCGAGTTGTTGCTCTTTCGATGAAATAGCCACAATCGACATTCTATCGGCCAGTTCGTTACCTTCAATACCAACGTGACCGTTCACATGGTAGATGGTAATTTTTGAAGCCAGTTCTTGGTAGAGCGCATACGCAGGCTTAATAATATCGAGGTTTTTGATCTCGCCGCCCGACTTAGTCCAGCCCTTTTTCTCCCAACCCGTTGCCCACTTAGTAATACAATCAATTGAGTACTTAGAATCACAATAGATCGCAACAGACAGACCCGCGTTTAACTTCTCTTTTGCGAGAATAAACGCTTGCTTAAGCCCATGTAGCTCAGCGGTATTATTGGTACCAACAGGTTGATACAAGCCATACCACAATTCGGTTAATTGGTTGTTTTGGTATACCGCTAAACCCGTCCCCGCTTCACCAGGGTTTGGTTCACAAGCACCATCGGTAAAGATCTTGATATCAAAAGGCATATCAGTGATTTGCTGCTCCGAAAGAGGCGGCACCTTAGCTTTCGTCGCCTTACCCGCAGAGCTTGGCTTTGTCGCTGTAGAACCTGACGCAGACGACGTTTTACCACCAAAAGCAGACTCAGCCTCGCCTAGTGTTGGAAACGATTTATATCTCGCACCAGCAAAGCCATCGACTTGGGATTTACACTCATTCCACGTGGTAAAAATACCCGGTGTACGACCTTTCCAAACCACATAATATTTCTTAGCCAAACTAACTCCTTACCAGAACCTAAATACACAAACAGTGAATCAGTACATTAGATGCCACCACGCTATACGTTGCAAGGTCTATCACTCTAAAACAGGTCTAAAAAAGCTGCGTTCATAACTCACGATGCAATCAACTTCGTCTGCAAATTCAAACGCTTTAATGCACTCAGCATCGCTCAACGACTTAACCCGATATTCTTCGTAGGCAGCCAAACTTTCAAAGGTAAACAGCGCCATGGCAATATTGTTCGCCCCTTCCGACGGTAAGAAATAACCATTGTGTTGACCTCCGAATTTAGCGACCAGAGGAATCCACATTTTTGCGTATGCCTCAAACTCATTTACCTTTTTAGGATCAATCACATATCGAACATAACAAGTAATCATATTTATACAGCCCTTAAAGAATAGGAGAAACACAAAGCCTAAGTTGACGTTGAAGTTGAAGCTCACGAGAAAAGGTAATCAACCGCGACAAGGTTATAGAACAAAAACACCGCCATGCTAACGCCGATCGTTAGTAGCACATTGCCTGTTTTCCAAATCAATAAGCCAGTCACCACCGCGCCTATCAAGTATGGGTTTTCAAGGCTTGGCCAAAATGTTTGTTCAGGAGCAAATACAATTGGCCCCCAAATCGCAGTCAGCACCGCTGGGCTTGAATAGCGCAATAGGCGCCTTGCGGTTTGATTGAGTCGAAGCGGGATTGCAGGCTCAAGAAACAGATACCGACTAAAGAAAACAATCGCAGTCATGAGTAATATCGTTAACCAAATCATCTCTATTTCCCCTCCACGATTGTCTTGTTACCGTTGTTTCGCTCTTGGAACGACTCGCTGAAAAAGCCCGCTAACATACCTGCAATCGCTGCAATCATTAGTCCGCCCTCAATATTGTTAACCGACATGGCAACCGAAGTGACCAGTGAAACCACCACACACACCACGACGGGTAGAGTTCGGATTAATGGGAACACCAAAGCGATAAAGGTTGCTGCGACCACGAAATCGAGCCCAATTTCATTGAGTGAAGGAATTTGGCTTCCCGCGACAATGCCAACGAAGCTCGCAATATTCCAAACGAGATAAAAACCGCCGCCTACACCCGCAGCATACCAGCGATTAAATTCATTCTGAGACTGCCCACTACAAATCGCGAACAGCTCGTCGGTGAGCCAAAAACCGAGTAATAGACGCCAACGCGCAGGAAGATGGCTGATTTTGTCACGCATCGATACGCTATACAGAAAGTGTCTTGAGGTGATGAACAGTGTGGTCAACAACATAGTGCCTAAACCAATACCCGCTTTGAACATACCCGCAGCGACAAGTTGCGCTGAGCCAGCAAACAAAATAGCCGACATCGCTTGCGCTTGAAGTTGATTCAATCCGGCATCTATCGCATATGAACCGGCTAGAATTCCCCAAGGGATCACCGCAATGCTCAAGGGCATTCCCGCTAAAACGCCCTTCCATAACTGTGTTCGTCTATCCATTGTTTCACTATCCATATAGTTCTTTTCTCTTTTCACATTAGCTATTCAATGTAAGAGGAGTTGAGTCGGTTCGATTGTACAAACTTGCTCGATTTCGCGAACCAATTAAGGTGTCCGATTTAGAGCATTTTAATGTATTGCCCCGGCGTGTAGCCATTGGCCTTTTTGAAGTGTCGATGAAAATGGCTTTGGTCGTGAAAGCCAGACTCTTGCGCGGTGTCTGAAATGGTATGTCCTTGTTTCAATAACTTACGCGAAAGCCTTAACCGAGATTGGATTTGATACGCATGTGGCGGAAGACCAAACTCTTTTTGAAAAGAACGCACTAAGTGAAACGGACTCAATGCCGCTAACTTAGACAGCTCCTCTAGGGACACATCGGCTTGTGGAAAATCATCTAAGAACTCTTTCACCAAGACAAGCTGGCGCTGAGTTTTTCCGTCGAGTTGAGGGTTAAGCGGCGATTTTCCGTGTCGGCTAATCAGTTTAACCAACATCCCGTACATCAAGGTCTCTCTTAACAAGCGATTGTCAGATTCATCAATCGTGTTAAAGACTAATCTCAATTGATTGGCGAGTTCAGGATCTTCAACAACCGCTCTTGGGAAGTAAGGCGCCCCGTAATTGGGTAGGTTTAGCTCTTGAGTGATCTTGGCAAGTTGATCTGGGAGTGGATACATGGCTCGATACGCCCAACCGCCTTCAGTGGCAGAGTGACCGCTATGGACTTCGTCGGCATTGACCAGAATAATCGCATTTTGTGGCGCAATATGATGTCCGCCCGTTCGATAGAAACGCTGAGCGCCCTGCTCGATGACTCCCAGCGTATAGCCCTCGTGGCTGTGGCGCGAGAAGTTCTGCTTTTCGTATTCAGCATTAAGAATTTCAAGGCCGCCGAGCTCTTCGGTTATCTTATATTCGGCCTTCTCTTTAGAGCGTTTCTTGTTCTCCATAACAATTCCCAAGCCTGTTGATTATCGAGCGACTTATCAGTCTACTCTATAGTCTCTTTCAGCTTTTGTACAAAATTGCGCTTTTGTTTGTTAATACCGTTTTTGTCGTTGGCTTAATAACGTTTTCTAACTGGGAGGAAAGTCTTGGTCTATAACTAGTTGGCAAAAAATTGACAATAATCTAATCATACACGCCAATACTGTCTTCAAATCATCGGCAATAGACCTGATACACCATGAAAAATACGCTAATCCTTTTCTTTTTCCTGAGCCTAACAGGATGTACTCATAACCAATCAAAAGCACTGAGCATGAACTCCTCGTCGGTTAACACATACCCACAATCGATGTCGAACCTGCAACTGTGCGACACCTTGTATTACGGGCGCTCAAGTAACCAGACACTCGCAGCAATTGGCAGTGAATTCAATCGAAGAGGGTTATCCAAGAGTTGGTGTGACACCGAAACCAACAAGCTTTATCTAACAAAGACAATTGATTGGGTTGCTGACCAAGTAGAAGACAAAGAAGATTCAGAGGAAGAAGCGTCGGCAGTGGTGTTGCCAGCGAATTAGAACGGGTTAGCAATGTTGTTTGCTTATTAGCCGAGCTACCTAGTCAGGACTAGCCGAACTTACTTTATTGTTCAGGCACATCATTGATATGTTGTGACACACGAACTAGCTTACTGGTTTTAAAACCCATGCTCTGCGCCCGTTCAATCAGCGAGTCTAAGTCTTGTTTGGTGAACTCTGCAGTGCGATACAAGATCTGTAAGGTATTTTTGGTAGGACCCACCAACAAAGCCTGAGTGTAATCTTCATTCAAGAAAATTACCTTTCTCTGCTTCTCATAAGGGCTATTCGCTTCGACTGAAAACCACGCTTCGGTTTGAGAGCCCTTAAATGTTGCGGCTTGTTCTTTGGTCTTCCACTCATTCTTTTTCGCGTTGTAGCCTCGAGTTGTCAGCTTAAGATTACCGTCAGATTCAAATAAAAAGCTAAACGACAAAGAACCGAGCTTTGATTGCAATGGATGCGGGATAAAACAAGCGGAATACCATGTACCAGCGAAGCGTTCGGCATCAAAGTCAGAGGCGGGGATTTTAGACGTAGGTTTACTGCCACGAAACGTAAACAACAGCTTAATCATTAGCATCGCTAATATTTTGTATGTCATGTCACTTACTCTTTATTCGATTGTTATTAGACCCACACCTTCGATCGCATAATCAGTCGACGAATTGGTCTGTTTTTACAAGCTTAGCCAACAAGGTCTGTAACTGCTTGGATTCGTCTTCACTCAACGCACTCTGAAACTGCTCGCTGATACTATCGACCATAGGCTCACAATATTCGGCAAGCTTCTTGCCCTCTTCCGTTAAAGAAAGAAGTTTTACCTTTTTGTTCGTTTCACTCTTGCTGGCCTCAATAAGGTTCAGCTTAATCGCGTTATCAACCAAACGCTTGGTCACAGAGCGATTTCGAAGCAAGTAATTGGTTAACTCTTGCTGAGTGATTTTGCCATGCTTATCTAACACTCGAAGCGCACCAAACATCTCTAGAGAAATGCCCGAAGTGGTGCCCATCTCAGCGGTGACTTGAGCTCGAAACTGTTTGTAAGCAAAGCCCATTAAGAACATAGGATTGCTGTCGAGTGCATCAATTCCGGTGATGGATAATGCTGGTTGATTTTCCATATATAATTCCTTGGCAGACCACTAATAATACCAACACGATGGACATTAACTCTGCACGAAAGTAGGTATCTTGCAAACCAAGATCGGTTGCTGAAACATAGAGTTGCAATGGTAGCATAGTTCCTAACATCGCTTCAGTATGCATACCTCGCACGCCACCACGACTGCCGCTGATCCAAATTGCTATCATGGTCACCAAGCTTGTTAGTCCAATGATATACACCCAATTATAGGAGTGTTGCCCCGCTAACAAGGTTACGAAGACCAACGCCAATGCACAACCACCAACGTGGGCTTGTAAACAGTTTTTCACCACCATTTGATAGTTCATGCGTTCACTTTGCGCAGCCGCAATAATCACAGGCATCATACAGAACGTCGCGGCAATCAAATCGACCATCATCAAAAATGCTAAACCAACTCCAAGCATGACCACATATATCACTCGCTGCTGGTACGTCACAGGAACACTTTGCATTGGCAGCGGCGACATCGCTTTGGGCGGCTTTAAGAACAGCATCACAAATCTCACCACAACCATGGTCGTCACCATGCTCACTGCTATATCGCGAACCCAGTCCGTCATCGGCATTGGGCCATGTTGTGCAAACACAATCACCAAAAACCAATTGAGCAATGGGATGTAGATTTTCCCAAGTTTGGCAGGCGTGTCGGCCCACCTTCTTGCTAAATCAAATACCCATAAACTGATCCCCCAAACCACTGCCGGGTGTGAGGCAAATAACTGATCGACAAGCAGAGCCACACAAGCGACACCCAAGATAGGGAGAAACGCTTTGAGCATACCTCTCACTGAGTAGTCGTTAATCTTGGTCGCCGCCATTACCGGATAAAGAGCGAGGTACGCCGCAACACCTAGCTGTAGCCAAAGTTGAGCCAACATACCCAAAGACACGATAGCGCTGATCCAAGCTACTTCAGACCAGTTAATCGGGCCTCGAACTTCGTTATTCATAATCTGCCTCTTAGGTCGTAAATCGTTATTTCGTCAGTGGGTAGTCAGTTAGTCGATGATTGAAGAGCACAGTTAAACTAGGTAACGAATGCGAGCTAGCACTTCCATCCATGCACTTCCGATCACATCCCAAAACGTCGCTTCAGGCACCACCATCACGCTCACTTTAGAGCCTGAGAACAATGAGTGATCAAGTGACGGCAACGTTACTTGTGTACGCACTTTTTGTTGGTCTCGAATCCAGCGATCATCATTCACGACTTTCGCGAGGCCGCTGTTGTCGCTGCTCGCATCATAGATAGCCAGTTCACGACCTTGAATATTTCCCTCAAACACCTCACCAGGCATTGCATCAAACACCAAACGAACGGTTGTTCCCGCAGTCAGATTTGCACTGCCCTTTTCGTTGAAGTCTGCGTTAATCCAAGCATGCTGGCGATCAACCAAAAACAAAACGGGGCTGCCAGCGCCAACATAGGTTCCTGAGTTAAGGTTGAGATTGCTGATTACGCCATCAACAGGCGCGACGATTGTCGTTTTGTCCAAATCCAATTGCGCCAGTTCAACGCGAGTTCGAGCAACAGCCAAAGCACCGTTGTCGCTGCTTTTCTCAAGCTCAGCTTTTATCTGCTCAATATCGGCTTGCGCAGCTTCGACGGCTTGCTGTCTTACAATCGTGTCCGATCGGCTATCGTCTAGCGTTTCTTGGCTAACAAGTTTTCTCGAAATCAATTGCTGGTTACGCTTCAATTTTCTCTCGGCATTCAGAGCTTCGTGTTGGCGCTGACGTAACGTCGCTTCCGCGCCATGCAAGTGCTGCTTGTTTGCTTCATAGCTTTGCTCTGCTTCAACCAAAGCCGCTTCAGCCTGAGTTAACGCCAATTCAAAACGAGTTGGATCTAAGCGAACTAGCAGTTCCCCTTTTTTTACATCCTGACCATTCTTAACAGCCAACTCCACCACTGGCGCCGACACTTCTGCAGCAATACGGCTGGTTGGAATGTGCAATTGAGCTTGAGTTGTGAACGGCGCAAGGTTGTCACTTGCCACCAAGAAAAGAGCAAACAAGGCACTGGTGCCAAGTGTTAGATAGAGCATCCATTGATACGCTTTATTAGCCATAATGTTTCACCTGCAACAAAATAATGCGCTCATTGTATTGATTTTTGTTTCAGATGCAACATAAATCAAAGGTGAGTATCTTAAAGATCTTGCGAGAAGTACAGCAAGCTACTGTTTATGAAAGATATAAATAGAAATTTAGATAAGAAAAAGTCGTGTAGTTAGTTTGGGAAGCAAGAGTTCCAGAAGTTATCTAATGCCTTTGCTCACAATGATATGCATTAACATTGATACTCTTTAACATTTGATTAACCAACTTATCCATTAAAACTATAAGGAAATAAAAATGAAGTGGATATTTGTTGTATTCGTCAGTGTTTTCTCAGTATTTACTTACGCAAAAGATTGGAAGCAAATCCGATTTACGGTGGAAGGAGCATACCCACCATTCAGCTGGACAACGCAAGATGGTGAATTAGAGGGGTTTGAAGTCGATTTAGCCAACGCCTTGTGTGTCGAATTAGAAGTAAAATGTATCATCTCAAAAACTGACTGGGACGGGATTATCCCTTCGCTTTTAAGCCGTAAAAACGATGCAATTATAGCGGCTATGACAATTACCGAAGAACGTGAAAAGAAAGTTAACTTCACGATGCCTTACGCTAAAGTTCCCACTCGTTTTGTCATGGAAAAAGGGCGTGAAATCAATATGGATGACGGCAGCTTAAATGAACTAACAATTGGAGTTCAGCGCGCTACCATTGGTGACAAATACCTTTCCGAGATCTACCCAAATGTAGATATCAAGCGTTATGGATCATTCGACGAAGCCTTTACCGATTTACTCAACGGGCGCCTAGATAGCGTGTTTGGTGGTTCTATGGGACTCAATACGGGCTTTCTTGAAACGGAGCAAGGTAAGGACTACCACTTTACGGGTCCTAAATTTACAGAAGAAAAATGGTTCGGGCGTGGTATTGGTGTCGCGGTACGAAAACAAGATAATGAACTCAAAGATCTTATTGATGACGGTATCCAGCGCTTGATCGACAATGGTCAGCATCAAAAAATCGCAAGTAAGTATTTTTCATACAGCATTTACGAATAGTTTGGTATGCAGTGTGGACTAAACTAATTGCGAACTGTGTTCACTTTAGAAAGCATCAGATAGCAAAAAGCCGCTCATAAAGAGCGGCTTTTTTAAGGGGTGGGAACCCAGCCACATCCCGGCACACAAGTCACTCGCTGCGGCTGCTCCCTTCCAGGCCTGACCGAGTTCACGAGCTATTGTTGCGGGAGGACCAGGCCCCCATAGATTCGTTTTCTAAGAGGCTTGCCTCAAAGAGTGATTGGATTATTAAGCATCACAGCAACCATTGCAAGCCCTTCCACCCTATTTTTGAACAATTGCGGTCTAAGTGCTTATCCTTTATTCAAACCACTAGAAAATCGCAGGTAAATTCACCATTTACCTGCATTTGGAAGGGTTGGATTGCTGGAGTACTAAATATCGATATCTTCGTTATCTTCTGTGCGAATGATGTAGTCTGTCATCCACGCGGTGCCTAATAGACACAACCATACTACAAAGACTGGACTAGGTACTTCGATACTTGGGGTAATCACCAAAGCCGCAAAACCAACCGTTGGCAGTGTCCAACACAGTAGTTTATTCCAGCGGAAGGTTTTCAAGCGCGTCAGCGTTTCCATCGATGCCATGATGCCCGTTACACACAAGGCAACCAAAGCGGCATAAGGTAAATCGGCTATCCATAATGGAAGTATTAAGCCTAATGACCACCAGCTGTGTCGGCTAGCAGGCTTAAGATGATTTGCCGCCCACCAAATCACGATGATTGATAAGGTTTGAAGTGTGGTAACCCACGGGACGCCTTCAAGCTTGCCTGCTGATTGTGTCACCATGATCCCGACCTGCAAAGTAGTCACAATCAAGCCGGAAATAATCACGACCGACAAACTACTGCGTCTTGAGAAGACCACCATCAATAGCGGGAATAGTACCCACGCACTGACAGACAGCGTGATGGGCTGCAAAGGAAGGGTTAGACCATAAGTGGTCATGGAAACAAGCAAAGCTAATCCTGCTATGCCCCCCTGCGGTAAAATCCATAAAGCAGGAATTACCATTGCAAGCACCGGGATATCTCCCTCACTTAAACTGATTGCTCTCGCGCAAACAACCGCTAATAATGTGGTGATCAAGAACTGAAACGTTGTAAATACCATAGCCCTCTCCTTCTACCGATCCGTGGTACCATACCAATCGTAGTAATTAACTGGTCACCCTAGCTTGTTAAAAAACTCGATAACCTCGTTAGATTTTTTGATTGTAGAATAACTACTTATCAAAACTTCTTATCAAAAAGAGCGGCCTTGCTCTCAAGCTTTTTCCCTGCGCTATTTTTGAACACTTATTTACTGTGATTGGTATTTATGAACTAGGAACATTTAGTATGGACCAATTTTTGAGCCAAATCTTTGCTGTGATTCACCAAATTCCATATGGGAAAGTAACAACTTATGGAGACATAGCACGTTTTTCAGGATTTCCGGGCTATGCGCGCCATGTTGGTAAAGCGCTGGGTAACCTGCCAGAAGGTAGCAAACTGCCTTGGTATCGAGTGATAAACAGCAAGGGTGAAATCTCTTTAAAGGGTGATTCGTTCGACCGACAAAAGCAGCATTTGGTTAAAGAAGGGATTGAGGTGAGTGATGCAGGAAAGATCAAACTCAGAATATACAAATGGCAGCCCTAGAGCTGCCACTAATCGCTGATTCAACTGGCTAAGTTAAGCCAATCAAGATGCCTTAACAGTGGCATCGACTTCTGATTAACGAACACCAACCAAACGTAGGTCTGCTTGCTGTGTATTTTCTACATCAGTAATTACTGACTTAATCGTGTCAGTAGTGAAACGCAGTTTGCCGTCAACATGAATCGATGCGCGCATGTTGTAACGGTGGTTAGCTTTAATTTTGTCGTTGTCGTAGCTCAGCTCGAATGCGAACGGTACTTGCTTACCGTCTGTGGTGAACTCTTGAGTTGCGATAACCGTCGATGGTGCATCAGCCAGTGAGATATCTTCTAGCGTAACGGTAACCACTGCATTCTCTGGCAATGCAATTCTTTCACGGTAGCTTACTGTTCCTGAAATCACTTGAGTGTTCTCTGCAACCACTTCCTGAGAAGCGCTCGTTTCTGATGTTGCTTGGCAACCAACAAGTAGGCCAAACGATACTAAAGACGTAATAAGAATTAGAGCCTTTTTCATATTCAATTTCTCTCAACATGTTTGCCGGACTCGGCAAATCTACTCACCAATTATAAGAGAGCTTTCATATTCTGTCTTGAAACCCTATGATTTATTGACAGATATCTGACTAAGCTAAATGATTAACACCATAATCTGACACCCATTTTACGAAGAGGAATGCTGGCGATGAGTCAACCTTTACAAGAATTACTAAGTTTACTTCAGCTAGAAAAACTGGAAGAAGGTTTATTCCGTGGGCAAAGTGAGAACCTAGGCCTACCACAGGTATACGGCGGTCAGGTATTGGGACAAGCGCTTTCTGCTGCTCGTTATACCGTTCAAGACGACCGTAGTGTTCACTCGTTCCACAGTTATTTTCTGTTTCCCGGCGATCCTGAAAAGCCAATCATTTACGATGTTGAGAACCTACGAGATGGACGCAGCTTTAGCACACGCCGTGTAAAAGCGATTCAAAATGGCCGCCCTATTTTCTATCTCACTGCTTCTTATCATGGCGATGCGCCAGGGTTTGAGCACCAGATTTCAATGCCTGATATTCCGGGACCAGAGAACTTTGCCTCAGAAACTGAATTAGCGAGCCACATTGCGGAATTCTTACCAGAGAAACTGCGCAAAACCTTCTGTGGCGAAAAGCCGATTGAGATGCGTCCGGTGACGGTGGTAAACCCACTGAAACCTAAGAAGACGGAAGCGAAACAATACCTTTGGGTAAGAGCGAATGGCGCGATGCCAGACAACCACTTGATCCACCAATACCTGCTTGCCTACGCATCGGATTGGGGATTCTTAGTGACGGCGCTTCACCCACATGAAGTCTCTATCATGACGCCAAATTTTCAAGTGGCGACGATTGACCACTCAATCTGGTTCCACCGCCCATTCAAAATGGACGAATGGCTGCTTTATGCGATTGAAAGCCCAACGGCAGCGAACACTCGCGGCCTAGTGCGCGGCGAGATCTTCAACCAGAAAGGTGAGCTGGTAGCGACAGCAGTACAAGAAGGTGTGATGCGTTTTACTAAATAGCACTCAAATAAATAGCGGATAAACGCTTCTTACAAGCCCCAAATACGCACAAACAAAAAGAGGCTAGGTTTAATACCTAGCCTCTTTCTTTAATGACGCTTAAGAAAACTCGTCACGCAAAAATCAATAAAACCTACTCAACTTCTAACGTTGGCTCAAACTCGCCTTGAACTCGCGTTTTAATGCCATCACCTGCGTCTCGTAGAAGGTTAAATGGCGATAACACTACGCCTTTCACCGCGCCCTCAGCGGCTCCCTGAGCTAGTTCCTTACTCTTATCAGCTAACAAATTAGCTTGTGCCAAAATACCTGGGACTTCCGCTCGTAGCATTTCAGATTCCGTGACGATGACAGGAATAGTCTGTTCGCGGTAAGACTTACTTTCAGCGAGCATTGGTGGCATTACGTCTACGCGGTATCTCTTTAATTCAGTTAATGTTGGTGGAATAACATCGGTTCTTACCTGCTCGACTTCCGTTCGAACATTTTTCACTTCATCTAATATCGCAGGGATTTTGTTGTCGACCGAGGCTACGGTTTGATTCACATCATCGATCGTCTTTCTAACTTCTTCGACAGTGTTTAACACCTGAGGAGCAAGATCGCTGACATGTTCTGCAAGCGCTAATAGCTCTTCTACTTTGAGCCCTTTGGTGAGGCCCGATATGTCTTCGATAACTTGCGGGTAAGTATCAACGATTTCACCGACTTTATTAGTCAATGAGTAGATGGTGTAACCCAAGTAAAAAATGGCGACCGCCAGTACCAGCTGGATAGCGGTAGATACTTTTGCAAAAATGAATAATCCTTTTCTTTATCGCAGAGACGAGATCTAAACTGAGAAGATAGTTAAACTAAAGCGATAGTTAATCTATTACTAGGCGCAGCTTAAAGCGGCAATGCTGTCGTGTACTTCAATGGTTCCATCGCAAACGTCGAGGTCACATTAGAGATACCATCAATGCTATTCACCAAGCGCTTATAGAAATCATCAAAGCACTTCATGTCTTTAACCTGAACCTTCATCATATAATCATATTCGCCAGCCATGCGATAGAACTCCATCACTTCTGGAAATTCCGACACAGTATTCACAAAACGACCATACCACTCATGAGAATGATCACTGGTTTTCACCAATACGAACGCAGTAAAGGAAAGATCCAGTTTTTCCGGGTTCAGCAGTGCAACTCTTTTCTCAATAATGCCGTTCTCTTCGAGGCGCTTAAGCCTTTTCCAACAAGGCGTTGTAGTGAGATTGACCGCTTCAGAAATATCGTTCAATGACAGGGTGCTGTCTTCTTGCAGTAACCCTAATATTTTTTTATCTACGGCATCTATCACACTTTCACCAAATCGCATTTAAAGAGAATAATTTTCTACAATTTAAGCAAAACAAAGCAAATATGGCAAAGTTTTTCTCTCCGATTATAGATAAATTAGAACCATACCAATTACAAAGAATTCCTACACTCGATCAGGAGAACGTTTATGTGCACTGACCATCAATGGATTAACAACGCGATTCGTAAAATTGAAGCGGACTACCAACGCTCAGCGGATACGCACCTTATCAAGCTCGATCTACCAAGTATCGAAGGCATTGATGTTTACCTTAAAGATGAAAGCACACACCCTACAGGCTCTTTAAAGCACCGTTTAGCGCGTTCTCTCTTCTTATACGCTATCTGTAACGGTTGGGTTGGCCCAGAAACCACGATCATTGAATCTTCATCGGGCAGTACTGCGGTATCTGAAGCGTACTTTGCTCGCCTACTAGGTCTTCCGTTTATCGCAGTGATGCCAAAGTGCACAGCGAAGAAGAAAATTGAGCAGATTGAATTCTACGGAGGCCAAGCGCATCTTGTTGACCGCTCAGATGAAATTTATGATGAGTCTCGCCGTTTAGCAGAAGAGCTGAATGGTCATTACATGGACCAATTTACTTACGCTGAGCGCGCAACCGACTGGCGTGGTAACAACAACATCGCGAACTCGATTTTCAATCAAATGCAGATGGAAGATCACCCAGTTCCAGCTTGGGTAGTAATGAGCCCAGGTACTGGCGGTACTTCAGCGACGATTGGCCGTTTCATTCGCTACCAACAACATGAAACTAAGCTTTGTGTTGTGGACCCTGAGAACTCTGTATTCCACGAATACTTCCAAACAGGCAATGCGAACGTGAAAGGTAGTACATTCAGCAAGATTGAAGGCATTGGTCGCCCACGAGCAGAACCAAGCTTCATTCCTGGTGTGGTTGACGAAATGCGTAAAATCCCAGACGCAGCAAGTATCGCAACGACACATTGGTTATCTGACATTCTTGGTCGCAAGGTCGGCGCATCAACCGGGACTAACATGTACGGTGTGCTTCAATTAGCCAGTGAAATGAAAGCACGTGGAGAAAAAGGTTCTATCGTGACTTTACTGTGTGACAGTGGTGAGCGTTACCTAGACACTTACTTCAATGACGAGTGGGTAAATCTGAATATCGGAGACCTACAACCTTATGCAGCGAAGCTAGAAGCTTTCTCTCAAACGAGTGAGTTGGCTTAAGGTCATATAAGCCGGTAGTTAGAAATAAAAAAGAGCCCTTGATGGGCCCTTTTTGTTTATTCATTCTATTAGTCAGCCACTAACGAGAACAAATTACTCTGGCTTCTGCTTCGCTTCAAATGCCGCAAGTTGTTCAGGCGTCGCTTTTGGTTGATGGTTTTGTTTCCACTCATCGTAAGTCATGCCGTATACACGCTCACGAGCGTCATCGATATCCAAGTCTAAGCCTTGTTGCTCTGCTTCCGCTTTGTACCATTTACTGAAACAGTTTCGGCAGAAGCCAGCCAAGATCATCAGATCGATGTTCTGCACATCTTTATTGTTATCTAGGTGTGCTAGCAGGCGACGAAAGGTTGCTGCATCCAGCTTATCTTGTTCTTCTTGAGAAAGATCTTTGTATTTAAATTCAGCCACTTTACTTTCCTTTATTCGATTTATTGTATTAATTCGTTGAGCTCTGTTTGTTATACAAAAAAAGCCTGCAATTCGCTAGGAGCAAACGCAGGCTTTTCAATATTGTTACACTATTCCGTGTTCATTAATCGTGCGTGTTCATTAACCGTGAGAGGTTCTTCCCACGTTGTCATGGCTAAGCTCTTTATTAAGTTCCGCTTCCACGTGACCCGGAGAGCGTGTTGATCCTGAAATCAGTCGGTACATCGCAGGGATAACGAACAGAGTTACCAATGTCGCGAAGCCCATACCGAAGAAGATAACCGTACCCACAGCCACTCGGCTTTCATAGCCTGCGCCCGTTGAAGTAATCAATGGAATAGCACCTGCTAGTGTGGTAAACGCCGTCATCATGATTGGACGTAAGCGTCGAGCAGAAGCATCAATGATCGCCTTTTCAAACTCAATACCACGGTCACGAAGTTGGTTAGCAAACTCTACGATCAAGATACCGTTTTTGGTTACCATACCGATCAACATGATCATACCAATCTGGCTGTAGACGTTGAGCCCTTGACTCATCAGCACCAAGCCTAAGAAGCCACCGAAGATACCCATAGGTACGGTGAACATCACCACCAGCGGGTTAATGAAGCTTTCAAACTGCGCGGCCAGTACCAAGTATGCGACCAGCATCGCTAGCGCAAACACCACTAGGATACTTGATTGGTTCTCTTTAAAGTCTTTTGACTCGCCAGAGTAGCTCACTGAAATATCACCCGGTAGCTGTTCAATCGCTTGTTCATCAAGGAAATCGAGCGCGTCACCCAGCGTGTAACCTTCCATTAGGTTCGCTTTAATGGTCACCGATTTCTGCTTGTTGTAGTGCGACAAACGAATCGATGAAGCCACTTCTTCAATGTGCGTCAGCGTATCAAGTGTAACCAGCTCACCAGACTGAGTTCGCATGTAGATTTGGCTTAGATCGTTGGCGTTGTTGAAGCTGTTTTCATCACCACGCAGATACACGTCGTACTCTTCACCACGGTCAACGAAGGTCGTTTCACTGCGGCCGCCAAGCATGATTTCTAACGTATCTGAAATGTCTGAAACGCTAACACCTAGCTCTGCTGCACGCTGCTTATCTACGGTTACCAATAGCTCTGGTGTTTTCTCAGAGTAATCGATGTCCGCGCCTTCCATCATTGGAGAATCTTCAGCCGCTTGCTTTAAGAGCTCTGCCCACTTCTGAAGTTCAGAGTAATCAGAACCGCCAAGTACGAATTGAACAGGCTCACTTGAACCACCTTTGAAGCCCGGCATGAACGGGAATACACGCACATCTGGAATGCCGTTCAACGATTTACGAACTTCGTTCAACGCTTCTTGTGCGGTAACGTCACGCTCATCCCAGTCTTCTAGGATCATGATTACGAAGCCCGTTTGGTCACCCGCATTACCACCAAACGCTGGTGATTGAATACTGAATGACTTCAAGAAGCCCTGACCAAGCAATGGCATTAAGCGTTCTTCAACAATGTCCATGTTGGCAGACATGCGGTTGTAACTGGTTGCATCTGCGCCACGAACAAACGCAAAGATAACACCACGGTCTTCTTGTGGAGTAAGCTGGGCTGGCACTTGTTGCATCAAACCATAGCTACCACCCAAACATGCGATAATGATGATAGGAGCAGCCCAACGCCAATTTAACGCGCGGCGTAATACCGAGCGGTATCCAGACTCTAATTTACCAAATACACGTTCAACAAACAGGTTAAAGCGGTTTGGCTTCACGTTCGCTTTAAGGATCTTACTGCCTAGCACTGGCGTTAATGTTAATGCCACGAGCGACGAGAAGATCACCGACATCGCAAGCAATACAGAAAACTCGGTAAACAATAGGCCAACCATGCCGTCCATGAACGAGATTGGTAGGAATACCATTACCAATACAAGCGTTGTTGCGATTACCGCGAAGCCTACTTCACGAGTACCTTTATAGGCAGCAAGCAGCGGTGACTCACCACGTTCGATATGGTGGAAAATGTTCTCAACCACCACGATCGCATCATCGACCACCAAACCAATCGACAGGATAAGTGCCATCAGGGTAATCAGGTTGATGGAGAAACCGAAGTAGTACGCGGCAATAAACGACGAGATCAGAGATACAGGTACGGTTACCGCTGGAATAAGTGTTGCACGTGCTTGACCAATAAAGATGTAAAGCACAAGGATAACCAAGCCACCCGTGATAAAGAGTGTGCTGTATACCTCTGAGATTGAACGGTCAATAAAGACTGTTGAGTCATAATCGACAGCTAAACGAGTACCGTCTGGCAAGAACTTTTGAATTGCTTCGACTTCTTTATGGACTAAGTCAGCCACCTCAAGTGGGTTCGCATCTGACTGAGGCACGATACCCATGCTTACGTTAACAACGCCGTCACTCTTAAAGGTCGAGTTCTCGTTTTCTGCGCCAATGTAAACATCCGCTACGTCTTTCAAGTAGATAGGTGTGTTATCAGAGGCACGTTTAACGACTAGATATTCGAAATCTTCCGCTTCAGTGTAAGAACGAGCAGTACGAACCGACATCACAATCGCATCGTTACGTACTTCACCACCTGGGCTTTCAATGTTCTCACTGTTCAGAGCAGAAGTGATGTCCGAGGTAGTAACGCCACGACCCGCCATCTGCGCAGGTTTCAGCTTCACGTACATTACTTTGTACAAGCCACCTGAGATATCCACCGAGCTCACGCCAGAAATCAAACTAAAGCGGTCAATCAACACACGTTCGGTGTAGTCGGTTAACTGCGTTCGGTCCATCTCCGTAGAACTTAAGTTGATGTAGACCGAAGCTTCACCACTACCATTGTTCTTATAAACAATTGGGTCGTCGGCTTCATCGGGCAATGAACGCTGCGCACGAGCTACAGCATCACGAACATCACTCACACCGGTATTGAGGTCGTAACCAAGCTCAAAAGTAATCGTGATACGCGACATACCGTTACGCGTTGTGGATTCGATCTCATCGATACCACTGATGCCGGATAACTGGTCTTCAAGGTTGGAGGTTATTTGGCTTTCAATGATGGTGGCAGACGCACCCTCATAACGAGTACTGATCGATACTACCGGGCTTTCAATATCTGGCATCTCACGAACCGCGAGCTTATTGAAAGAGACAATACCAAACACAACCAATAGTAGGCTCAATACGACGGCCGCTACTGGTCTCTTTACAGAAACATCAGATAACAACATTAGTTAGCGCCTTCTTGTGCTTTTTTATCACTTGCTGCATCAGCTGGGCGATTAACGGCAAGCTCTTGAACCAAGACGCCGTCACGCATGTTCACGATACCTTGCACCACGATCTTCTGGCCAATTTCGATGCCTTTGTCGATCACGACTTCGTTATCGATACGTGCCCCAAGGAAAACTTCTGTACGAGTTGCTTTATTATCTTCGTCGATAACATAAACGAAACGCTTCGTACCTGAATACTCAAGCGCTTGAACTGGAATGATTGGCGCTTCCACTGGTGGGAAGTCCATATCCGCCGCCACTAACATACCTGGCTTTAGATAATCATTATTGTTGTCGAAGTGGATTCGAACTCGAAGGTTCAAGGTTTCAGCGTTAATACGAGAATCAATGCCTACTACAGTACCAGTGAACTGAGTGTCGCCCCATGCGCTAGTGCGAGCCGTTACTTTCATACCTTTAGACAGTTTAGAAAGGTAGCGCTCCGGGATCTGCAGATCTAATTGCATTACCGATAGGTCATCTAAGGTCACGAGTTCAGTACCTGCTGTCACCATTTTACCGCGGCTAAAGTCGATAAAACCAACAGTGCCCGAGAATGGCGCGCTGATGTGAAGATCTTTCAGATTGGCATTTGCAGCAGCTAAACGAGCGTTGGCAATCTCTACGTTCGTTTTCTGAGCGTCAATTTCAGTTTGCGTGATCGCGTTACGTTTCACTAGGCGTTGAAATTCCGCTAGCTTACGTTGCTCGTCTTTTAGATAAGCTTGCGCTTCTGCAACTGCCGCTTTTGCTTTGTCATCGTCGAGTTGAACCAACATCTGCCCTTTAGTGACATCTTGATTGGCTTTAATGTTGATAGAGTCCACTCTGCCAGCCACTTCAGAAGTGATCATTACCGATTGCTCGGCTTCTAGCTTACCGACCAACGAAAGAGATTGGCTAACTTGGTGAATATCAACCTGCTCAGTAACAACAGTGACAGTGCTTGGGCCCATACGTTTAGCGAGTACGGCTGGAGACGCCATAAGAATAGACAAGCTAAGCAGGGTTAAAACAGATTTACGCTTCATAATAATGGTCTGCAAGTAAGTTTATACCAATCACAGTGAGTAAGTGGTCAGAAATAGCGTAGGGAAAAGGCTTGAGAACAAGGCAGCTCTTTTCAACAGATAGTTTCGATAAGTAGTTATTCTACAATCAAAATATCTGACGCTGTTCTCGAGCATTTTAGCAAGCTAGAATGACAAGTTACTTACTACGATAGGTAATTTTATCTATAAATGAAATTAACCGTATTCTATCAACTGATGAATGCTGTAACGTCAAGAAGTGTAAATCTAGATTAAATTCCATTTACGTTTCATCACGTTTTAGACACATTGAACACAATACAGAAAGCCTGTCACCTCAAGGTGTTACCTATCAGTACGTAAACCTTAGTACAGATGTTCACTTCACGAGCAATATGCGTACTTTTCGCCATCTTTGCCCAAAAAGGCAGCATTTAACACAAAACCATAAGAAAAACCCTTTACAGGTTTAGCGTGTTTGCTATGATGCGCTCCGCACTTGAGAGATGCGTTGGGAAAAACATCTCTTTAGCCTATCCATTATGAGTTAGGAAAAAACACCCTGGAGGGGTTCCCGAGTGGCCAAAGGGAGCAGACTGTAAATCTGCCGGCACTGCCTTCGATGGTTCGAATCCGTCTCCCTCCACCATATTCTTCTTACCTCTTTTAAGAGTTAAGAGAACAACCT